>JBCCDT010000004.1:0-66251 GCA_039030635.1 Pseudomonadota bacterium | reverse complement strand
GCCAGCCGGCACCCCGCCGAGCGGGGACGTGCCCGCGGTCAGCGCAGATTGCACGCCTTCGACTTGTGATTGCAGCCTCAAGGCCGCGGCCTGAACCGCGCTGCCCGATTGGGCCGTTGAGGCCAATGTTTGCAAGGCCGTCAGCACATCATCGGCGTTCATGGGATCCAGTGTGACAGCAGGATTTACTGCATCCGTGGGATTGGACGCCCGTTGCGCCAGCGCCGCCTTAACCTGATCGCTGAGCGGGGAGTCGGGCGGGATAAATTCATCAATATCGATGTCGCCCGACGCGAATGCGTCAAACAAGGCATCGGCCGTCACGGTTTGATCCGACGGATCCGACATGGGTTGGCCCATCTGACCCAAGCGGTCATCAGGGTTGGTTTGATCCAAGGGCACCAAGGATGTGGGAAGGGTTTCAAAAACGGCCTGGAATTCCGGAGCATCGAGCGGGCCTGTGACCTCAACACCTTTGGCAACAAAGGGTTGGCCATTTGCCTGCGCTGTCGCCTGATCCGTGAGCCCACGCAGGACCTGCGCGGGGCCTATTCCATCCCCCTGTCCTGCGCCCTGTCCTGTGCCCAGACCTGCACCTTGGCCTGTGCCTGGCACCAAATCCGCCAGCGCAAATCCAATCTGAAACATGTTCTGCATCGCCGCCCTCCAGCAAGCTTTCCGCGAGTTCTCCGCGTGGGGGCAGATTGCCTTAGAGGGGTTACTGTATCTTTACCAGTTTGACGTCTCATGCCCATGAAATGCTTACAATTGGAGCAATCCTGAGACCATGATTCCTTCTGACCTTCCTATTGATTCCACAGCGAAATTCCCGCGATCAGAGAGGGCTGATCCAAGTGAACGCGCGCGTGAAACCGCCCTGAAGCTAGAGGCGACATTCCTGTCGGAGATGCTCAAATCCGCCGGATTCGGGACGCAGACCACCACGTTTTCGGAAGGCGGCGAGGAGGATCATTTTGCCTCTTTTCAGCGTGATGCCATCGCCCAACACATGGTGCGCGCGGGCGGGATCGGCCTGGCCGAACATTTTTTCAACGCAATGATGGAGACGCATAATGGCCGATGACACGACCGGCAAAACGGTAGGTGAGGTGTTCAGCGCGCTGGATGCCTGTCTGGAGAAAGAAAAGACCGCGCTTTTGACCGGTGATCTCGACGCGATCTCTAGCCTGATGGAGGAAAAATCGGACCTGATTTCCCAGCTCAACGCCCTGGGCGCGACCGAGGATCACGCGCTTGATGCGCTCAAGGACAAAGCGGAGCGCAACCAGGTTCTTTTGGGCAGTGCCTTGGACGGGATCCGCCGGGTGGCGGACCGCCTGTCAGCCATGCAAAGCCTGCGGCATTCCTTTGACACCTATGACAGCCGCGGCCAACGCAAAACCATTGAAGGTGAGGTTGTGCGCCACGTCGAAAAGCGCGCTTGACGCCCCGGAGGCGCGGCGCATGGTCGGTTATGGCTGTGCGAAAGCCCCAAGAATTTAGGTCGAAATGCAGCGATCCGCGGCAATTCGCCATAGCCATCCGGCCCCCACGGCAGCTCTGAGCCCAGCGGCTCTATATATAGAGACAGCCCGACAAAAGGGGCCGCCTGCAGCGCCACGGAAAGGCGCGGGTATTTAAGTCAAATCCCGAACATCTCCGCCATCGAATTTAGCATTGCATTAGCATCTTGCGCGCCATGTTGCCTGCAGCACTCGGACCTCGGGTGGCACGGAAGGTTCTATCCGCCGCCGTACTTGTCAGAACGACAGCTTCGGTATCGCCTCATCACGGGGCGTCAAACTTATCGGCGCAAAAGCGCCAGAGCTATAGGGAAATGCAATGTCTAGTATTCTGACAAACAACAGCGCGATGGTTGCGCTGCAAACACTGAAATCCATCAACATGAACCTGGCCGAAACCCAGGAGATGATTTCGACCGGTAAGAAGGTCTCGAACGCCAAGGACAACTCGGCGATCTTTGCGATCTCCAAGACCATGGAATCCGATGTCCAGGGCTTCAAAGCGATCTCCGAAAGCCTCGGCCTGGGTCAGTCCACCGTGGCCGTGGCGCGTCAGGCGTCTGAAACGGTGACCGATCTGTTGGTTGAAATGAAAGGCCGGATTGTTGCGGCTCAGGAAGAAAACGTGGACCGTGACGCGATTCAGTCCGACATTGATGCGCTTGAGGCGCAGATCAACTCGGTTGTGGGTGCGGCGCAGTTCAACGGCCTCAACCTGATCGACGGGTCAACCTCTGAGGCGATGACCGTTCTGTCGTCGCTTGATCGCGACAACAGCGGCAACGTGACAAGCTCTTCGATCTCCGTCGACCGCCAGAACCTGTCCGTCACGACACCGGTTGAGGCACAGACTTTCGGCCCGACCGACCTGGCGAACGTGGCAGCAGCCAGTGCAATCTTCCAGGGCGCAGGCGCGGACACCATCGCGGACGACACGGCCTATGACGGCACAAACGGAACAGAAGACGTGGCCAACGACACTGACGTGACCTTCACTGTTGGTCAGGTCGCCGAGGGCTACAGCTATCAGCTGATCCTTGACGATGTGACTGTGAATGTCGCCGGCGGTGGCTCGGCTCAGGCGCAGCGGACCTTCGAATATGTGGCGACTGCCACGGATGGTACCGCAGATGTGGCTCGTAATCTTGCGGACCAGATCAACTCGTTCTTCGGTGCTGCCACCGATGGGGCGAATGCCTATAGCGTGACCCAGACGGACAACACGTTCACCATCACCAACGGTGATTCCACGACTACGAACGACAACATCTCGATGTTCGCGCGGGTTCAGACCGGTGGTACCCCAGGCACCGATACGTCCACAGGTGGTCTTGGTGCGGTGCAGACCATTGACGTGACGTCTGACGCCGGTGCCACGAGCGCCCTGACGGCGATTGACGGTCTGATCGATCAGGCCATCAATGCCGCCTCGTCCTTTGGTTCCGACCAAGGCCGGATTGAGACACAGTCTCAGTTCATCTCGAACCTGACGGACAGCCTGACCTCCGGTATCGGCACGCTGGTTGATGCCAATATGGAAGAGGCATCTGCCCGTTTGCAGGCCCTGCAGGTTCAGCAGCAGCTGGCGGTACAGTCGCTGTCGATCGCCAACCAGGCACCGCAGACGATCCTGTCTCTGTTCCGGTAATTCGAGCAGTATAAACAAGAACTTGGGGCGTGACCTTTCACGCCCCAGGCATTCCCCACAATCCCGTTCCAACCCCGAAAGGACACACCGTGAACGCCACGCACCTCGCGCAAACCGCGTATGGCTCCGGTACCCGATCCGTCCAGACGCCACGCGGCATCGAGTACGAGGCTTTTGCCCGTGCCACCAGCCGTCTGAAGGCCGTCGCGACCAAGCTCGCCCAGTCCAAACGCCGAGAATTGCAAACCCAGAGCAAAGCACATGTTCAGGTCTCCGCCCATTTTGGCGAGTTGACCTCGGCCTTGCACGAAAACCGGCGGCTTTGGACGCTGCTGGCCTCAGACGTGGCCGACAGCGACAATGGATTGCCCAAGGACCTGCGGGTTCGGATCCTGTTTCTGGCCGAGTTCACACGCCAGCACACGGCCAAAGTGTTGAAATCAAAGGCCTCTGTCGTCCCGCTGTTGGAGATCAACATCGCCGTCATGCGCGGGTTGAGCGGGCAAGGCACACAAGAGAAGGGTATCGCATCATGAGCGGTCTTATCCTCAAACTGGGCCCGAAAGAGCGGGTTCTGATCAACCAAGCGGTGGTCGAAAACGGCGATCGACGCTCGCGTCTGACGATCCTGTCGCCCAATGCCAACATCCTGCGTTTGCGCGATGCAATCCACCCGGAAACCGCCAATACGCCGGTGCGTCGCGCGTGCTATGCCACGCAGTTGGTTCTGACCGGCGATCATGCCCCGGAAGACGCGAAATTTCAACTTTTGCGCCGGATCGAAGAGCTGAGCCAAGTGTTCACCGATTCCGACAGCCGAGCCAATCTGGCCCGCGCCACGGAGGCCGTGCTGAGCGACAATTTCTACCAATCCTTGAAGGCATTGCGGACGCTCCTCCCCCGGGAGGACCGCCTGTTTGCCCATAGCGGCAGCTGATGTTTCAACCGGTTCTCCCTCTGTCCGGGCTGCCGGGTTGGGCGCTGCTGAACCGCACGTTCGAGAGCCAGTCCGAGGCGTTCAACGCGTCGCCGCAGATTGTCCGCGACACCGATTATTTTGTGGAAAACATCGCATCGGTGCGCACGGCGGAGGAGCTGGTGGCGGACCGGCGTCTTTTGTCCGTGGCATTGGGCGCGTTTGGCCTCGAAGACGACATCAACAGCCGCGCCCTGATCCAGAAGGTGTTGGAAGACGGCACGGCGGATCCGGCATCGCTGGCCAATCGTCTGGCTGATGATCGCTACGCGCGCCTGTCGGAGACCTTTGGATTTGGCAACGCGCTCTTTGGCACGAACACGGGCGACTTTGGCTTTGGCGAACGGATCGCGGAGCAATTTCGCGTCCGTAGTTTCGAATCCGCCGTCGGAGATCAGGACCAATCCTTGCGCCTTGCGCTGAACGCCACGCGGGAATTGGCCGATATGGCGGCCGATGACGCCACGAATGACACGTTGTGGTTCCGGGTGCTCGGCACGCCGCCTTTGCGCGAAGTGTTTGAACGGGCGTTTAACCTGCCGACCAGCTTTGGCCAGCTTGATATTGAACGTCAGCTGGATGAGTTCAAGGATCGGGCGGAGCGTGTGTTGGGTGTCGAAGATTTTTCTGATTTCGCAGATGAAGCCATTCGCGAAGATCTGGTGCAGGGTTATCTGCTGCGCGAACAGGTCGCCGGGATCACCAGCCTGTCGGCCCAATCGATCGCGTTGACCTTGCTTCAAAGCTAAGCCCGGATGACCACGGGCCGGGGCGTGACTGTGGCGTTGGGCCCAATAAATCAGGGCGCGGAGCCTTTCATCGCGCCAAGGTCAGGGTGTCTTGACCGGACCCGGCGGGCGTGACGGGACGGCCACGGGTTTTGCGGATTGGCCCGCCCGGCGCAGGATCAAGGCCAATTTGTTGAAGCTGTTTTCAACATTGGCCTGTTCATTTTCCCCGATAAAAGCATCCAACTCAGGCCACACTTTGAGCGCCTGATCGAGTTCCGGATCGGTGCCATCGGTGTAGAGCCCCGCCCGAACCATGGTTTCCGAGCGCGCGTAAGTGCCCAAAAGCCGGCGCGTGCGCAGAATCATCTCATTTTCCGGAAGGCTGGCCGCGCGCGGCAGACTGCGCGACACGGACCGCAAAACATCAATCGCGGGATAGCGCCCACGCTCTGCAATGGCGCGATCCATGACCACGTGACCATCGAGCACGCCGCGCAGCACATCGGCCACCGGTTCATCCATATCGGAGCCCGCGACCAGCACACTGAAGAGCGCCGTGATATCGCCCGCGCCCGCCATGCCGGGGCCGGCCCGCTCACACAAAGACATGATCAGATGCGCCATCGACGAGGGGTATCCGCGCAGCGCCGGAAGCTCGCCCGCTGCGGTGGCAATCTCTCGGTGCGCCTCGGCAAATCGGGTGACCGAATCGGCGAGGAAAAGAACATGCTGCCCTTGGTCGCGAAAATGCTCTGCGATGCTCATCGCGGTCCAGGCACAACGGCGGCGGATGAGCGGAGACCGATCCGAGGTCGCCGCCACGATGATTGAACGTTTCATCCCCTCAGGCCCGAGCGTGTTTTCAATGAAATCGCGCAGCTCTCGACCCCGCTCTCCAATCAGGGCAAAGACGACGAGATCGGCCTGCATCCGACGCCCTAAGTGACCAAGAAGATTGGATTTTCCGACCCCGGACCCGGCGAAAAGCCCGATACGCTGACCGCGCACAATGGGCAAAAGCGTGTTGAAGATGCACATGCCGGTCTCCAACCTATCCCCCAAGGCGCGCCGTTGCGCCGCGGGGGGCGGGGGCGCTGTCATGGCCTGCGCCTGCGGGCCGCGCATAAGGGGGCGGCCATCCATCGGCTGACCAAAGGGATCGATCACGCGCCCCAGCCAGGACCAATCTGGCGCGATCTCAACCGGGGGGCTGAGCTGGGCCCGTTGACCCAGAGCGATGCCGACCGGCGCCTCCTCGGGCAGCATGGTGATGTGCCCCTCAGAGAGTTGCAGAACCTCGCCCATGAGAGGCGCATGCCCATCCCGCAGGATGCGCAACCGATCGCCCAGCCGCGCACTGTTCGACAGGCCCGATATGCGCACAACGCCGCCTTCAACGGCGGCAACACGTCCGACCCGGTGGCGCCCACGCAGCGCGGCAATCTCAGAAGTCAGGGCGGCAAAGGCGGGTTGGGACATCGAACGTTCCTCTCATGTTCTGAAAACAATTTCTAAAGGAATCACGGTTAAGCCTTGGTTGAAGCCAATCGAGGGAGAAGCCCCGGTGTTCGAAAAGTTAGAAATCTTTCAGATGGCCCATGCCATGGCCCGTCATGCCGGATCGCGTCACGCGGTCGTGGCGCAAAACATGGCTAATGCCGATACCCCTGGCTACAAGGCTCAGGATATCGCGGATTTTCAAAGCCTTATGGGCAATGCAGCGCGTGATTTTCAGATGCGCGCGACCCGGTCCACGCATCTGAACATGTCACACTCCCCCGCGGCACCAGCGGCGTTTGATCGCCCCGATGCGATCGCCGATCCCAATGGCAACACCGTGTCTTTGGAATCAGAGATGATGCACGGGGTGAATGCCAAACGGCAGCATGATCGCGCCATGGCCATCTATCAGTCCTCCATGACCATTCTGCGCAGCAGCTTTAGCAGGCGTTAAGGGGGCGATATGTCAGAATTTTCCAATGCACTTTCGGTGTCGTCCAGCGGGCTACAGGCGCAATCTCAACGGTTGCGGCATCTGTCGGAGAACATCGCGAATGTCGACACGCCCGGCTACCGGCGCAAGACCATCGCGTTCCACACCACGATGATGGGGTCAGACACACCCGGATTGGTGGAAACCGGACGGGTCCGTATGGACAAATCCGAGCTGGCCCGCATCTATGACCCGACCCATCCCATGGCCGATGAAAGCGGCAATTACGAAGGCTCCAATGTCAATTTGATGATTGAGCTGGCAGACGCGCGCGAAGCGCAGCGCAGTTATGAGGCGAACCTCAGAATGTTCGAGCAAACCCGGCAAATGGGCAGAAGCCTGTTTGACCTACTCAGACGCTAAAGGAGATCCAAGAAATGGATATTTCAGCACTTGGCGCGGCGAAGAAATACGCCTCTGCCAAAACCGCCACAGAGCCCTCCTCCAGCCAAAGTGCGGGGGAGTATTTGGCCGGGATTACGCGTGATTTTGCTGCGACCCTGCAAAACACAGAAGAAACAGCCAAAGCCGCGATGACCACCGGCGCAGACCCGCACGCGTTGGTTCAGGCGCTGGCACAGACGGAAATGGCCGTCGAGGCCGCGGTGACCGTGCGCGACAGGGTCGTTGAGGCCTATCAGGAAATCCTGCGTATGCCGGTGTGATGCCATGAGTGACGAGATCGTTTTTTTCGACACGTTGCGTCAGGGGCTTTGGGTGGCGTTGGTCATTTCCTTGCCGATCCTGGGCGTGGCGCTGGCGGCGGGGCTGTTTGTCGGCCTGTTTCAGGCGCTGACATCGATCCAGGAACTGACGCTGACATTTGTCCCGAAACTGGGCGCGATTGTCCTCGTTTTCTGGATGTCGATGGGGTTCATGACCCAAACGCTCGTTTCCTACTTCCACGACATGCTTGTCCCTTTGATCATCGGAGGCTGAGATGGATCCCAGCGGTTACACGACGCTGACCCGGCAAACCGGGTTGATGCATGAAATGCAGACCATCGCGAACAACATCGCCAATGCCTCTACGACCGGCTACCGGCAGGAAGGCGTGATCTTTTCGGAGTTTGTCGTCGGCACGGAGGGCGGGCCATCTCTGTCCATGGCGCGGGGCAATGTGCGCAACACATCCTATGTGCAGGGCAACCTGACACAAACCGGTGGACAGCTGGATTTCGCGATTGAAGGCGACGGTTTTTTCCTGGTCGAGACCCCCGATGGGGAGCGGGTCACCCGCGCGGGCAGTTTTAGCCTGTCGGCGGCGGGCGATCTTGTGACGCTGGACGGGTACAATGTGCTGGATGCCGGCGGCGCGCCGATTTTCATCCCGCCTGATGCCACGGCTGTCAATGTGGGCGGTGATGGCACGATCAGTGCGGATGGCCAGCTTTTGGGTCAATTGGGTGTGGTGCAGCCGCTCAACCCTCGCGATCTGATCCGGGAAGGCGGGGTGTTGTTTCGCCCTGAAACCCCGCTGGAACCGGCGGAGGATGCACGCGTGATCCAGGGCCATGTGGAAAGCTCCAACGTCGACACCATGCTGCAAGTCTCCCGAATGGTCGAAGTGCAGCGCGCCTATGAGCTGGGTCAGAGCTTTCTGGATGCTGAAAATGAACGCGTTCGCGACGCGATCCGAACCTTCATGCGGGATCAGTGATGCCGCCACGGACCACAGATTTGCACCGCTTAATGACAGTTGAAAGGATATTCCCATGCGCGCTTTGAAAATCGCCGCCACCGGCATGGCCGCCCAACAAATGCGGGTTGAGACCATTTCAAACAACCTCGCCAATATGACCACGACGGGCTACAACACCCGCCGCGCGGAATTTGCCGATCTGCATTACCAACAGTTGGCCCGGCCCGGTGCGATCAATGCCACGGATGGCACGGTTCTGCCCACTGGCGTGCAGCTGGGGCTTGGGGTGCGGCCCGCCGCCGTGACCCTCAATCTCGAACAAGGTGCGCTGTCGGAAACAGGCGGCGATCTTGACGTGGCGATCGAAGGCAACGGCTATCTTGAGATCACATTGCCGTCGGGCCAGGCGGCTTATACCCGCGATGGCGCTTTGAAACGTGATGGCGAGGGGTTAATCGTGACGGCCGCGGGCTTCCCCGTGGCGCCAGAGATCACCATCCCGGATGACGCGCGCTCAATCTCCATCAACCCGGATGGAGAGGTGTATGCCTATTTCGCCGAACAGGCCGAAGCGCAGCTTTTGGGACAGTTGAACCTGATCGGGTTCAGCAATCCCAAGGGGTTGGAGGCGATCGGCGGGAACAATTTCCTCGAAACCGAAGCCTCGGGCGCGCCCATTGCCTCCACGCCGGGTCAAGACGGGCTTGGCACAGTGCGGCAGGGGTATCTTGAGGACAGCTCTGTCGACCCAGTGCGGGAAATCACCGAACTGATCGAGGCGCAGCGCGGCTACGAACTCAACGCCAAGGTCATCACGGCGGTCGATCAGATGATGAGCGCGACCACGCAGATCCGATGATCAAACTTGGCATCATAGCACTGTCGATTGTGGCCTGCCTGATCCCCGAGATCCTGCGCGCCGATATCGTGATTGCGACCCGCACCATTCGGGCGCAAAGCGTGATCTTACCGGGCGACCTGACCGTGGCAGAGGGCGATTTGATCGGCGCGGCGCAGGACCCTGGGCAGGTGATCGGCCAAGAGGCACGGATCGCGATTTATGCCGGCCGGCCTGTGCGGCTCAATGATATCGGGCCGCCTGCGGTCATTCAACGAAACCAATTGGTGCCGCTGGTGTTTCAGAAAAACGGCCTGCACATCACGGCCGAAGGCCGTTCGCTCAGCCGCGCATCCCCGGGTGAACGGGTTCGGGTGATGAACCTGTCATCGCGCACGACGGTCAGCGGATGGGTCGCGCCGGATGGCACGGTCTTTGTCGCAAATTAAAAAGGGATTGCCATGATCAGAGGATTTGTTGCGGTGGTGGCGATGGGTTTGGCTGTGTCAGCCTGCTCGCGCATCGAACATATTGGGCGCGCACCGACATTTACCGACGCTGTAGAGGGCAATGAACATGCCGCAATGATCTATGGCGGCCTGCCCCCGGTTGCAGACCCATCGCGTCAGGTGGATCGCGCCTCGCTCTGGAGTTCTGGGCGAAGTTCGCTTCTGGGCGATCGGCGGGCCATGCAAAAGGGCGATATCCTGACGGTGGTGATCGAGATCGATGAAGAGGCGCAGATTTCCAACCAGACGCAAAGATCCCGCAACGGATCCGAAGGTCTGCAGGTGCCGCAGCTGTTCGGCATCCCGCAGCGCATCAATGAAGCGTTGCCGGATGGGGCCAGTTTGGACACAGCGGTTGATATCACGTCGAACGCGGCCTCGTCAGGCGATGGCAGCGTGCGCAGGCAAGAGGAATTGACCTTGCGCGTGGCCGCCACGATCACACAGGTCTTGCCCAATGGCGTGCTGGAAATTCAAGGTGTGCAGGAGGTTCGGGTGAATTTCGAATTGCGCGAGCTGCTGGTCAGCGGGTTTGTGCGTCCTGAAGACATTTCTCGCCAAAATGAGATCACCTACGACAAGATTGCGTCTGCGCGGATTTCCTATGGCGGCCGAGGACAGATCACAGACGTGCAACAGCCACGCTACGGCCAACAAGTTCTTGATATCCTGCTTCCATTCTGAGGTGACGCGATGCGCGCGATTTTGCTGCCCTTGATCCTTGCCTTTGTCGGATTGGCCGGCGGGGCGGGTGCGGGTTGGTTTCTAAAACCAAAAGTCGAAGTAGAGGATGCCAAGGTCGAAATGCCTTCGCAGGACCAAGACGATGAGGGGCAGGCCGACGCGGCCTCGCGCGCCGCACCAGCGGAAAAGATCGATGAGATGGACGCGGAGGGCACCAGCGCGTCAGAGTTTGTGAAGCTGAACAACCAGTTCGTCGTGCCTGTTGTATCGGACGGCTCCGTGAGTTCTTTGGTGGTTATGTCTCTCAGCCTGGAGGTTGAGACCGGGATGCGCGAGATCGTCTTTCAGCGGGAACCGAAACTGCGCGATGCGCTGCTTCAGGTGATGTTCGATCACGCCAATGTCGGTGGTTTTGATGGCGCTTTCACAAACGCCGCAAACCTGGAGGTTTTGCGCACGGGCCTGACCGACACAGCGCGAAAGGTTGTGCCGGGAACCGTTTTTGGTGTTCTCATCGTGGATCTTGCACGCCAAGACCTCTGATCTGGGTACACCGCGCATCGGCAAAATGTCCCGACAGGTCGGTTTGATGCCCAGAAAACTGCCTGGCGGTTCCTCTGGATAGATCCGTCACAAGGCGCATGGCAAACCCGCGTCTCGCAGAACAGGCGCATCGCTGGCCGGTGCCCAACCGAACTGGCGCATCGCGGACGGGTGTCTGAGCCCAACTGGTAAAGCGCGGGCCCGTGTTAAGCTGACCAACCCAACCTTGCCTTTGAAGCTGCGGCTTTTGGACTGCGTCCGATGTAACCCGGGCTGTGAAACGCATCCTGTCACGGGCGTTGATGGTTTTGAAGAACCCCAAGTTCGGTCATCGTTTCCATCGCCTTCAGTTTTTCAAGGCGTTCGGCCTTGCCTTCGACCTCCGCTTGCACCTCTTGCAGGGCGACGCGTTTGCCAAAGCTTTTCTGCAGCGCCCGGCGCGCGCCCCCTTTTCGGGCAAGGCAACGCGCCAAATGCATCTGCAATTCCCGACGGCGGCGCCCCACCCAAACCTGCCACAACATATCTGCACCCAATCTTTGCTGAGACAGCTTTTCCTGAATTGATAGGGTCATGGCGGCGCGATGGCGCGCATCCAGGGCGGCCAGCTGCGCACGGATTTTCACTTCCTCCGCGCGAATGGTCTGCAACTTGGCGGCATCTGCATCCTGGCGGGCGCGGCTGAGCCGGGCCAGATCCTCCAACGCGGCGGGGGTCATGAGAAGACCCGAGCGCGCCGGCGCATCGTCTCGGCAAAGCGAATGGCCGCGGCCACCGCTCGGTAGTGATCCGGGCTCACCTCTTGCCCGATCTCCACCGTGGCAAAGAGCGCCCGCGCTGTTGGCGCGTCCTGTCGTACCGGCACGCCCGCCTCAAAGGCGCGATCGCGGATGGCCAGCGCCACGTGATCCTGGCCCTTGGCGACACATTCCGGCGCAGAGCCTGGCAACCGGCTCCATTTCAAGGCGACGGCAAAATGGGTGGGGTTGACGATCACGACATCGGCGTTTGGCACCTCCGCCATCATCTGGTCCATCGCGATGCGCGTGCCCCTTTGACGGCGTTCTTGCTTGAGATGCGGATCGCCTTCGTGCTGTTTGTGTTCATCGCGGATGTCTTGATAGGACATGCGCAGCTTGCGGCGGTGATCAAACCGGTGCCACATAAAATCTATGGCCCCGATGACCAGCGCGACCGCAAGGACCACGGCCATAAACTCCACGATCAATTCGACCATCAGCGCGCCCACCATGCGCGCCTCTGCATGCAGGGCACCGGCCATTTCCGACAGCCGCGCCGACAAAAAAGCCCCCAGAACGGTCGAATAGGCCAATAGCTTGACCAGGTTCTTGGCAAACTCGAAGAGCCCGGTCACACCGTATTTGTTTTTGGCATTTTGAATGGGATCGATGCGCGACAGTTTTGGGCGCAATTTCTCAGGCGCGAACACCAGACTGCGTTGGGCCAGGTTGGACAAAATCACCAGAGCGGCCGGTATGAGAAACCACGCGACCAAGGCCAAAGACAGCGAAATCAGGATCCCGGACAACGCCACCGTGCCACCGCCGCCCCCAAAGACCACATCCGCAAGTGCGTTTGGTTGATCGAGGAGATGGCGCATTGCGGACCCGGCCTGCTCGGTCGTCCATGCACCGGCGGCCAGCGCCACAAGCAAAATCCCGCCATAGGTCGCGGCCGTGTCGATGTCTGCGGACCGCGCGACATCACCTTTTTTGCGCGCCTCATCAAGCTTGTGCTGGGTCGGCTCAAATGACTTGTCCGCATCATCATCCTGGCGCGCCATCACTGACCCCCAAACGGGTTGGCCATGAAAATCCCCAAAGCATCCGCCCAAAGCGACAGCATGGCCGGGGCCATGACAAGCAGGATCAAGATCCCCGCCCCGGTGATCACGGGGGCGCCGACGAAGACGACCATCATCTGCGGCATGGCGCGGTTTATGATGCCAAGCGTCAGGTTATAAAGCACGGAAATGATCACGAAAGGCGCGGCCAGGCTGAAGGCCAGCGCGAACGCATTGGCCACTTGGCGCATCCCCCAAAGCGAGACGGAAGAGGCATCGGGAAATTGCGCCGCCGGAAACAGGGTATAGGTGAGGATCACCAGCTCCGCCAAGCGGACGTGGAGACCAAGGATCATGGCCAGGGTGATCCCCCCCAAAACCAGAATGTGGCCCATGGCCGGGATCGGCTCAATCCCTTGGGTGCCAAGGATCTGCGAGAGTGACGTGGATTGCGCCGCGATTGTCCCTGCCGTCTGCAAGGCCATCACGAAAAGCCGAATGCCCAAGCCGATCAACAGGCCCACGACCGCCTCCGTCAGGACAATCAGACCCAGCGGCGGCGGCGCATCGCGAAAGGGCAAAAGCGCCGGAGAGACCGCCGGCGCAATGATCACGGTCATCATGATGGCAAGGCCAAGCTTGATCCGCACCGGGACGGATTGTTCCCCAAACCCGGGGAAGAGAGAGATCGCCGCCGCCACGCGCAGAAACACGATGAAATGCAGCCACAGAACCTCTTCGGTCAGGTCCAGAAGGCCCGCGAGGTTGCTCATGCGGGGACCACGCCCATCAAGGCAGGGCGCGCCTCAAGCCCAATCTCTTCGAAGGATAGAACCGGGTTGGTGATGCTTTTCGCCGCCAGAACCGTGCGCAAGAACCGTCGCCGCAGGGTTGAGGTGACGATCGCCGGGAAGGTGCCGTTTTCGCTGGCGCGTGCGACCTCCTCGCCGACGGCCAACGCCAGAGCGTTGAACACATCCGGCGGCAAAGCCACATCCAGGCCACCGCGATCGGCCTCCATCTGATAGGTCGAAAACGTGTCTTCCCATTCCGGGGCCAATTGGATCAAGGGCAAGGTGCCATCCTGCCTTTGCAATCCTGCCACAATCTGAAACCCAAGCCGCTGGCGGACAAATTCACAGAGGGCATCCGGCTGCGTATGGTTGGGCCGACCCTCGGCGATCGCCTCAAGGATCAAGGGCAGATTGCGCACGGAGACCTGTTCGGACAAAAGCAGCCTGAGCACGGAGTGCAACAGGTCCGGCGGCACCTTGTCGGGGATCAACTCTTCGATCAGTTTTCTGTTGGCCTCAGCCCGGACGGGATCGGAGATATTGACCATTTCATCAAGCAGCCGGCGCATCGCCTTCATGCTCAGCAAGCGGCTGAGATTGCGCTTTATGATTTCCAGCAAATGGGTGGCCAGAACCTCCGCCGGGCCGACCAAAGTGGTACCGGTCAATGCGGCGGCATCCTTGGTGCTGGCAGGGATCCAACGGGCGGGCGCACCGTAGACAGGTTCGGCCACGGCCTCCCCCTGGGGCAAGCCGGGGCTGCGATCGGGGTCGAGCGCGAGAATGTGATCGGGCCTGAGAATAGCCCGCGCCTGATCGACGCCCTGAATGCGGATCACATAGGTTCCCGTGGGCAGCGACGGGTCATCGGTGAGCCGAATTTCAGGCAGGATAAGGCCGAAATGCGTGGCCACGTGACGGCGCATATTGGCGATCCGCGCGTCGAGCCCGGTGCCGGAATCCAAGACCATGTCGACCAGATCGGGCGAAAACTCGACATGGATGTCGTCCAATTCCAGAATGTCACCCATGGAGGGCTCTGATGGAAGGTCGGGGGCGGCCTCCTCCGGGTCCGCCTGGTCCGATGCAAGCTGTTGACGATAAAGCCAGAATGCCGTGCCGCCAAGCCCCAGCCCGCCTGCGATGAATGGGGCAAAGGGCAGGCCCGGCACCAGAGCAAACAACACCATCAAAAGCGCGACCGTGCCCATGGCGGCCGGATGACGACCGAGCTGTTTGACCAGCGCGGAATCGGTCGAGCCCTGGGTGCCGCCGCGGGCCAAAAGAAGCGCGGACGCAATCGAGATCACAACCGCCGGGATTTGCGTGACCAAGCCATCCCCGACCGTGAGAATGGAATATGTTTCAAAGGCTTGACCCAATGGCATGTCATGGACAACCGTGCCCATGATGAGGCCCATGACGAAGTTCAGGAGCGTGATCAACAGACCCGCAATCGCGTCCCCCTTCACGAATTTGGAGGCACCATCAAGAGAGCCAAAGAAGGTGGTTTCCTGCTGTTCGCGCTCGCGGCGTTCCTTGGCCTCTGCGTGGTCAATGGCACCGGCGGACATATCGCTGTCGATGGCCAACTGTTTGCCGGGCATCCCATCCAAGGCAAAGCGGGCACCGACCTCGGCCATGCGGGCCGCCCCCTTTGTGATCACCATGAAATTCACGATCAACAGGACGCCAAACACGACGAGGCCCAGGAAAACACTGCCGCCCATGACAAAATTTGCAAAGCCTTCGATGACATCCCCGGCGGCATCTGTCCCGGTGTGACCTTGCCCGATGATCAGTTTGGTGGAGGACACATTCAGCGACAGACGCAACATCAAGGAGGCCAGCAGGATCGTCGGAAAGGCCGAAAAATCGAGCGGGCGCTCAATGAACAGCGTCACGGTGAAAATGAGAATGGCCAGCGCAAAGGACGCGGCGAGGCCCACATCCAAAACCCAGGCCGGCATCGGCAGGATCATCATCACAATCACTGCCATAAGCGCCAGCGCCAGCAGGACGGTCGGTTGGAAAATATCCTTTATGTTGAACCCGGTCATGGCTGGGCGCGCCCGTCAAGAGTGATCAGTGCCGGGCGGGATGACGCCGTGTTGGGCACAAGAGAGCCGAAGCCAAGCGATTGCGCGCCCGGCTGCAACAGCGGGTAGAGGTTCGGGCGTGGGGCCCTCGGAACAGCGTTGGGCGTGGCCTGCGCGACGAGAGGTATGCCCTCTTGCACGCCGTTTGTGGTGCCATCGATGCTGCTGTCGATCCCGCTGCGTATTCTGTCAAAGCGCGTGCGATAGCGGGTCGCGTATTTGGGCGTGCGCGAGTGATAGGCCCCGGCCGCTTTGGACCAATCCGCGGTCTCTGCGTAGAGTTCTGAGAGAAACCGCGCGGCGTAGCGGGCATTGGCCAACGGGTCAAACATCGCCGTGGGGGACGAGAAATGCTGACCATGCCAGCGATAATTGATCTGAAAACAGCCCACATCGTAGCTGCGGGCGCCGCGGGCGTGATGCTTGGCGACATAGGCCTCGGCCTCCGCCCGGTTGTCAAACCAGTGACCCGCGCCTTCCATGTTGACGGTCCATGGCCAAGGGGTCAGGCGGCCGCCCTGCACCCTGCCGGTTTCCGTGCGCGTGATGGCCTTCATCACCGAAAGGGGCACGCCGCTTTCCCGGGCCGCCTGTCGCGCGACCTGATCACAGATCCCATGCGCGCTGGCCGCCGCAGGGGTTGGCGGCAGGCACACCATCCAGACCCAAGCCAGACCGACGTATCGACCCAACCCTGTGAACACGCGCAGCACGCGCGTTGCTTTCTGCACCAAAACTGGCTTTTGCACAGTTCGAACTCCGCGCGTTTCGGGCATTCTGCCCTTTGAGGCACAGTGTAGGGGCCAAGCCCTTACGATTCGGTAATCATGTTTCGGATTTACGGATCGGTTTCCGCATCCACCTCTGGCACCGTGATCCCACCGAGCAGCGCTTCTATCTCGGAGCGCATGGATTGACTGTCTTCGATCATCGCGGTGTTGCGCGCCAGCACTTGGGCGACACTTGGATCGGCGTCACCGATGGGGGTCGCCTGACGTGCGGCCACGGCGGCGATGGCGGGGTCGGAATGCGTTTGCAAGGTTTCCCAGTCCCCGTCGAGCAAAGCTTGGCGCAACGCGGCCTCTTCATCGTCAAGACGGCTGTACATATCTTGTGCCGCGCCATGCTCTCCCGCCATGCCGCGCGCCCGCGCGATCAAAGCGGTGACGTCTTCGCCGCCTTCCCCGATCAATTCAAGTTCCGCCTGGCGGGGGCGCCCGGCTTGCAACGCAATCTCTGCGCGCAGCAGTTTGCGGGCCCGTTCCGCCCCGCCCATCGCCAAGGGCGCGACGAAGCTGCCTGCCGCCTCAAAAAACCCAAGCGAAATCAGGCGGGTGGCCACTGCGTTGCCCACCTCATCATCCAGTTCAAAGCGCAGAGATGGGTCCGCGCCGATCGTGTAGGTCAGAAAGGTAGGATCATTGGAGGCACGCGTGAGCACCTCCATCAGGTCGGTCATGGTCCCAGGCCGTGGCGCGGGCGCGGCGCCGGTCAGCCGATCAAGTTCCGCAAACGCGTCGCCAAATGCCCCGGTGGAGGCCAATGACAGGATATAGGCGCGGGCCAGATCGCCGCCCATGGGCACATCCCGGTACTCCATCGCATAAGCGCCGGCGAGCAGGGCCATGTCCTCAGACAGCGGCTCATCCTGCGCCAATCGCCCCTCGATCAACTGCAACAGCGCCTCGGCGGAAGGCGCTGCATTGTCGGCGATCACCTCCTCCAACGCCGCCTCCGAGTTGCCGGCGTCTGGGCCAATCGCCTTGTTCTGGGCATTGAGGAACCCGGCGGCCGTGCTGGTGGTGTCGTCATTGCGCAGCAAAGCGCGGGCGACATGATCTGCCGCGCGGGGGTATCCGGCACGGCGCAATTTGTCACCCACAAGCGGGCCTAGAAAGGCGCGCAAATGCAGCGGCAGTTTCTGGGTGCCGCGCACAATGCCGTCAGGATCGATCGGTTGGTTGCCCGGAACCTCATCATAGGACAGAAGGGACCAAACCGCGACGACAGGATCGCAATCCATATGACCTGCCAACATGGATGCAGACCCGTCATCGCCAAATTCCAGGATGTTGATCATCGCCTGCAAAACCGGGTCCGGAGGGGTCCCGACCGGCAGCATTCCCATCACCTGGCGGGCTTCGGCCCCAAATCCAAAGTGAATGTAGAAGCGCGCCAGCGCCATGATCGCATCCTCGGACGGTTCATCAAATTCGCCTAAAATTTTCGATCGCAGAGGTCCGATCTGGTCAATAAAGGCGCCCTCTTGCGCCCAGCTGGCGGCATCCACGCGCGCCTTGGACATGCACCCGGAGCTGTCTTCGCCGCCCAAGGCCAGGTTGATCCGGTTCGACAGCGCTTGATCCACGCTGGTTTGGGCGCTGATCATCACATTGTCCGACGCATCCATCGGCGTGGTGTCTGGGGTCTGGGCGGTGGTGGTTTGCGTATCATCGGGCTGTTCGCGTGGCGCGGTGAGCAGCGGTGCGGGATCGGGTGCGGTGTCAGGCACTGGATCGGGGCTTTGCGGTACGAGATCATCACGGGGCGACAGCAATCCTTGCGTGGCGGCCCGCCCAATCTGTTGGACGATCGCCGCCTGGCTTTCGCGCACGCGGTTGGCGTAGTCGGTCAAATCGGAACCTGGCGGCGATGCGAGCTCCGGTTGCCTGTCCAAGGCATCTGCTATGAGGAAGGCCACCGATCCGACATTGGGTGTCTCGGCCCCGGAGAGCAGATCAAGCGCGGTCGTGTTCGGCGCCGGGGGCGCAGGCTCGGTCACCGGCAGGTCGTCAGACACGGGTCTGGGCGCGTCACTTGCGCGTGACCCGAGCTCTGTCGGTGGCGCAGTTTGATCCGGCGGTGGGGCCGGGAAAAGCGCCGCTGACACCTCTGTCTCATCGCTGATATCGACCACGAAGGCACGATCGCTGGCCCAGAACGTTTCAATATCACAGAGGCATTGCAAGGTGAGCTGGACCTCTCCGCCGTCGGTTGACAGAGCGCTGAGCCGTGTGGTGGGCACCATGTCAAACACGGTATCCGTGTTGAAGGTGAGCGCCTCTCTTTCAAAGGTGAGAGCCACCCCGTCCGATTGGTATCGGAGCGCGACATCCAGCCGGCCGGGCATGTTGAACACCAGCCTTGTAAAATCGTCATGCTCACCGCTGCGCACCGTGACGGTCTGCGCCCATGCCGCGCTGAACAAGGTGGCAAAGACAATGGCGGCGGCGAGGGTACTCCGTATCATGCGGCATCCTGTTTGACGGCTTTGATCGCATCTTCGAGGTCATTGAAGCTCGGGCGGTTGTGATGCGGCGTATTTTGACGCCCCACCTCAATGCAGATGCTGGTGGAGTGGTTGTGCATATTGGCGACCAGAACCTCGCGGATGAGGTTGTAGAAATGCGCGTCATCCTCCACCACTTCCTTTACCTTGCCGGCAAAGGGCCCGACGAAGGCATAGGCCAGAAAAACGCCCAGAAACGTGCCCACAAGCGCGCCGCCGATCATCTTGCCGAGGATTTCAGGGGGCTGGTCAATGGAACTCATGGTTTTGATCACGCCAAGCACCGCGGCCACAATGCCAAGCGCGGGCAAGCCATCCGCCACCGTTTGCAACGCATGGCTGGAATGCATCGCGTGATGCATGTTCGCCTCCATCCGTTTGTCGAGCAGATCTTCGACCTGATGGGGATCATCGTAATTCATCGAGGCCGAACGCATCGTATCACTGATCAGCTCAATCGCCTCATGGTCCGCTAAAATCTTGGGGTAGCGGGAAAAAATATTCGAGTTTTCAGGGTCTTCGATATGTTCCTCAATGGCGACAGGGTTCTGTCGGGCCAGCCGGATCAACTCAAACAAAAGGCACAGAAGATCGCGATAATCTTCAGATTTCCATTTGGGGCCTTTGAACACCTTCCCCACATCCTTGAGCACCTGTTTCACGGCGCTTCCGGAGTTGGAGATGAGAAACGCGCCGATGGCCGCGCCCATGATCATCATCATCTCAAACGGCAACGCCTTGAGGATGATCCCAAACTTGCCCCCGGCCAGCATGTAGCCGCCGAACACCATCACGAAAACAACCGCAATTCCCACAAAACCCAGCATCTGCGCCTCAGCCTTTTTACCTACTGGCAAGATGGCAGATGTCAGTTAAGAAACCCTGATCGTCCGCCCTCTCAACACGATTTTTTCGTGCAGTTTTCTGTGCGGGATCGCGCGCGCGACGCGGTCATTCCTGTGGGACGTTGGCATTGCGCCCGGCCAAAACCACGCTGAAGAGATGCGCCGATTCCGGGCTGAGGCCTGCCATGATCTCTGCCGCTGATTCGGCGCGCATGCGGGCCAGAAACCCGGCGGCGAAATTGGGGTCCATTTCCTCAAACAAGGCCGCAGCCTGTTTCGGTTTCATGTTTTCATACACCTGCGTCAGGCGATCGAGGTCGTCCTTGGACGCCGTCTCGGCCAGGGCGATCGTGTCTCGCAATTGCGCCTCTGCGGCCTCCAACCGGGCCAGTTTTTCGGAAATCTGTTGATCTGCGACTTTCAAGGCGGCCAAACGCTCATCCAGGGCCGCCTCACGGGCTGCCAACCGCGCTTCGCGCGCCTGAAAAGCGGCCAGCATATCGGAAACTTCTGCGTTGCTCATCTCGGTTGGAAAATCCTCAGCCATGGCCGCCATGGTCGGCACCCGCCCATCCCTGTCCTCGCCCGATTGCGCAAGGTCGGGTTGCACCCCGTCCACAGCCCGCGCGACGGCCTGTTCCGCTCCAACTCCTAGGCGCACAAGCGCCGAGGCTATCAAAAGCCCCGCGATCACACCCAACACACTGCGCCCCGCGCGCTTTGTCCTTCGCATCCGAAACAACCCCATCTTCAGGCCCCTTCCGCGCGCCGCCGGAAGATCGGCCCCAGCGGGGTATCCTCTTGAACGGGTTCAGGTTTTCTTGTCTCCGCCTCCGGCAGGTCATGCATGGATGCCACCAACAATTCCAACCGTTTGGCGACGGCTTCTGCCCGCTCTGTCAAACCATCCAGAGACATGGTCGACATATTCGCGGTGGCCTGCGCCTGCGTGAGCGTCTTGGTGAGATCATCCACCTGCGCAGACAGCACAGCGACAGCCCCGCCAACCCCCTTTTCCAGGTCATTGAACCGGTTCAGACGCCGCGACAGGATGAAACAGTAAAACCCCGCGCCAAAAGCGCCCGCGGCCAGAAGGATATCAGCGATAAGATCCATTTTAGGTCCTCAGTTCAGCACAAATTCCATGATCAACAGGTCTTTCACCTGTCCACCGCCCGCCACGACCTGCACCCGACGCAACATTTGCGCGCGGATACGTGTCAAAGCAGAGCGATCCTGTAGGTCGGCCACCTCAACCGCGCGCAGATAGCTGTTGAGCACATCCACCACGCGCGGCAACAGGCGCGTCACCTCTTCTTCTGCGGTGCTGTCCACCTCAAGGCTGGCCCGGAACCGCAAATGCGTCCCCGCCGCCTGATCCAAGGTGACAACGAGCTGATCGATCGGGATAAAGGCCACATCGCCGCCCGTATCCGCCATGGGCAGATCTGGGTCGGCATCCGTTTCCGCCATCACCTCCGCCTCCTCAGAGCCGCCGAGCATACCCGAATACATCACAAAAAATCCGCCGCCCCCGCCCGCAAGAGCCAGCACAACACCGATCAGAATCGGCAGTTTGGAACGCTTCTTTTCTGTTGGTTCATCAATGTCAGCGGTGTCAGCCATGAAAAAGCCCGTAAATCCGATTTTGGTGAACAATACCCTGCAGGAACTAACCGATTGTTAAGCCTGATGAGCGAAACACAAATGAGACGCGCGGTGAACGACCGCAATCGCGGAGGCAAAGAATTGCAGCAGCTCTTAAACCTGTGGAATGCGCTGGATACACGACGTCGGATGATTGTCATCCTGGCCAGTGTCGCGATGTTTGCCGCCGTGCTGGGGCTTGCCCGGATGGCGTCTGCCCCGTCGATGTCTCTATTATACTCCGGCTTGGAAAGCGGCGCCGCGGGGGAGGTTGTGACCGCCCTGGAACAGCGCGGCGTGGCCTATGACGTGCGCGGCGGGGCGATCATGGTGGACGCAGCACGCCGCGATGAATTGCGCATGACGCTCGCGGGCGAAGGCCTGCCCGCCAATTCATCGCGCGGCTACGAACTTCTTGATAATTTGTCAGGATTCGGGACGACCTCACAAATGTTCAACGCCGCCTATTGGCGCGCGAAAGAGGGCGAACTGGCCCGCACGATCGTGTCCCACCCCGCGATTTCCAACGCGCGCGTGCACATCGCCAATTCCGGGTCCAACCCGTTTCAACGCGATGTCACGGGGTCCGCGTCAATCGCGGTGACCACGGCCACGGGCGCGATCTCTGCCAAACAGGCGCGCGCATTGCAATTTCTTGTGGCCTCGGCGGTGACCGGGCTTGCGCCCGAAGATGTCTCTGTCATCGACGGCAATGGGGAGTTGATCTCTGCCGCAGAAGAGGCACCCGCCAATGCCACCGATGAGCGCGCCGATACGCTGCGCCAGAAGGTAACCCGCCTGCTGGAGGCGCGCGTGGGTCCGGGCAATGCCGTGGTGGAGGTGAGCGTTGAAACGGTGACCCGCTCAGAGATGCTGCGCGAACGCGTGATTGACCCCGAAAGCCGCACCGTGATCAGCACCGACACTGAAGAGCGCTCTGGCACCTCGTCTGACAGTGGTGGCGATGTGACGGTGGCCTCCAACCTGCCGGATGGCGAGGCCGGCGGCGACAGTTCGTCCAGTCAGAACAGCGAGACGCGCGAGCGGGTGAACTATGAGATTTCTGAGACTGAACGCGAAGTTACGCTGGCCCCGGGCGCGATCAAACGGCTGAGTGTGGCCGTGCTGGTCAACGGAACCTCAGGCACGGATGCGAATGGCGTGGCGGTGTTTGAACCCCGCTCAGACGCGGAGTTACAGGACTTGCGTGACCTGGTGGCCTCTGCCGTTGGGTTCGATGAGGCACGGGGCGACAATCTGACGATCAAAACGCTGGAATTTGAGGCCCCCGGCCCGGCCGGGACCGAAGCGCAAGCCTCTGTCCTGTCCAGTTTGGGCCTCGATGTCATGTCCCTCATTCAAGCGGCGATCTTGGGGATTGTTGCGCTGATTCTTGGTCTCTTTGTTTTGCGCCCGATCCTGTCTCGGGGGGGCGGAGATGTGCCGCAACTTGCCCCTCCGCCCGATACAGCTGCGCGCGCGGCCCCGGTCGCGGCAGGTTCCACGGTGGCTCAGTCAGACACAAATGGGGCGCTTACCGGTGAAATTGACCCCGTGGACACGGGCGCGGATGGGCGTGACATGACGCTTGTGTCCGGCTCTGATGATGCGGGCGGCCTGCCCGAGATTTCACTGCAAGATGCTTTGGGCGGTGGCCTGCCGAGCATTGATATGGCCGGTGGCAATTCTGACCCGGTCGACCGGCTGCGCGGATTGATTGATGAACGCCGCGACGAAACCGTTGAGATCTTGCGCACGTGGCTTGAGGGCGAGGAGGAGAAGGCATAGTGGCACTGTCTCGTATCCTGCCCGATTTCGGCACAACCCAGCCCGCCCATACGGCCGCCCTCAACGAGGTCGCGCTTGAGGATCAAAAACTTGATTCCTATGAGGCCGGTTATCAGGCCGGATGGGATGACAGCGCGGCGGCCAACACCGACGCAGGCAATCAGGTTGCCGCCGATTTTGCGCAAAACATGCGTGATCTGTCGATGACGTATCACGAGGCCTATGCGGCCCTGCTCGCCGATATAAAACCGCTGCTGACGCAAATCGTTGACACGGTCTTGCCAGCGATGGCGCAGGACACGCTGGGACCGCGTGTTTTGGAACTCATCGAGGCTCAGATGACAACTGGGCCACGCAGCGCGCTTGTGCTGTCGACTGCGCCGGACGGGCTCAAGATGCTGGAACCCATGGTCGAGGGGCTGGATGAAAACATGGTGGTTGAGCTGCGCGCGGATGAAACGCTGGCGGCAGGGCAGGTGCATCTGAGTTTCGGCACGGACCACGAAGAAGAGCTCGACACGGCAGCGCTGATCGACGGGATCCAAGCCGCCGTGCACGGATTTTTTCAAACCCAGACAGACAGCGCGCCACAGACTGAACTGACCAAGGAGACCGCGTGATGACAAGCCCGGATGACGCTGAAACCCCGATGCCAGATATGAAAAGCCCCTTTTCCGCTGTTCCCATCGAGATCACGATTTCGGTGGGCCGGGCCCGCCCGTTGATCCGGGACCTGCTCGCGCTCAAGAAACATTCGGTGCTGCCACTCGACAAACGCGTGGATGATGCGGTCGAGCTCTATGTGGGTGAACGCCTTATCGCGCGCGGGCAGCTTGAAGAGTTGGATGGCGATGCGCAGGGCCAACTTGCGGTGCGTCTGACCGAAGTGGCGCAAATGCAAGATGGTCTGGAGTGACACCTTGCTGAGCGGGGCCATGATGCATGAGAGTGCGTACATCCTGACACTGGCCACATGGGCCACGTTTCTGTGGTCTTTCACAGGCATGAGGGCGATATGCTGGGCGGCCAGGGTGCCAAGCCCGTCGGTCGACCCCGTTTGGCGGGTGGCTAGGGCGTTGCCCGCTCTTCAGGCCAATGTTTGGGGCCGCGTTCAGGGCTGTATTTGGAGCCGTGCTTGGGGCCAAGTTTGGGGCATTGATTGGGGTGCTGTTCCGCTTAAACCCGGCGCCCGGCCCCGTGCGTTGGGCCGCGGCCCAGTCTGCGCCACAGCTTGGACGTCGGTCTGTGCCGTGGTTATGGCAGTGGCTGTGGCCCTGAACAGGGCTTTGATCAGGACCATAAATCTGACCGTTTCCTGGGCCATTGGCGGGCTGATGTCCTGGATCCCTTTCGGGGCACATGTCTGGACGCGAACCGTTTGCAAAAGGGATTGGTGGCCAACCCCCTCAAAGAGATGCAAGGCGGCCCCTTGGGCGATCTTTTGTCTGACGATCGCCGTGGCCGCGAGCCTGCCATCAGGCGCCATGGCGCAAGATATCTCTATCAACCTTGGCGAGGACGGCTCCCTCACGGCGCGCAGTATTCAGCTTTTGCTGCTGATCACAGTGCTGTCGATTGCGCCGGGGATTGCAATTGTTGCCACCAGCTTTCCCTTTTTGATCACGGTGCTTGCGATCCTGCGCCAGGGCATCGGGTTGCAACAATCGCCCCCCAACATGCTGTTGGTGAGCCTGGCGCTGTTCTTGACGTATTTCGTGATGGAGCCCACGTTCACCGTCGCTTGGGAGACGGGCATCTCACCGCTTTTGAACGAGACCATTGATCTTGAAACGGCCGTGCCGCGCACATTGCAACCGTTTCGGGAATTCATGGCAGCGCGGCTTGACGCGGATACGTTCTTTGCACTGTCCGCCTTGCGGCCTGATGGGGCGTCGTTCAACCTGGCGCCAGATGCACCGCTTTCGGTTTTGGTCCCCAGTTTTTTGTTGTCAGAGATCGCGCGCGCCTTTGAGATCGGCTTTCTGATCTTTCTGCCATTCCTGATCATTGACCTTGTCGTGGCCGCGGTGTTGATGTCGATGGGCATGATGATGGTGCCGCCAGTGATCGTATCTCTGCCTTTCAAGCTGGCCTTTTTTGTCGTCGCCGACGGCTGGACGTTGATCGCCACAAGCCTTGTGCGCGGATATTTCTGACGCGCTTGCTTTGGCCCGTCACGCACCGAACTGCGCCGTGTGAAACCGCCCTTCATACCTCATATACCATTCTTTATTCCTCATTCGGCAAGACAGATTGGCTTAAGGCATTCCAACGACAGCCGCGTCACCTGACAACGAATTCTGCGTGGAGTGCGCCGGCGGCTTTGATGCTCTTGAGGATGTCGATCATATCCCTAGGCGCGACGCCGAGTGCATTGAGACCGGCGATGACTTCGGACAGGGATGTGCCTGGTGGGACTTCGGCGAGGCCGGTGCCCTCATCCTCTTGGAGCTGGGCTTGCGTGCGCGGCACCACAACGGTTTGACCATTGGCAAAGGGATTGGGCTGGGCCACCAACGGAAACTCATCGACGCGCAGGGTCAGGTTACCCTGGCTCACCGCGACGCGGGAAATGCGGACATCTTCACCCATCACGATGGTGCCCGATCTTTGATCGACCACAACGCGCGCCTTGCGTTCCGGCCGCACCATCAAGTTTTCGATATTGCGGATCGCGTGCGCTGTTGAGCGGGCTTGGGTGGCGTGGACATTGACCTGCACCGTGCCGCTGTCGAGCATCAAGGCGGTGCGCCCGCCGAAGGCTGCATTGATGGCGGTTTCGATCCGGCCCGCCGTGGTGAAATCTGGCTCACGAAGGGCCAGGCGCATGGTGCTGAGCGAGGCCAGCTCAAACTCGATCTCGCGCTCAATGCGGGCACCGGCGGGGATCGTGCCAGAGGTGGGCACGCCTTCTACGACGCGCGCGGCATCGCCTTCGGCGGAGGCACCACCGGCGATGATCGTGCCTTGGGCCACCGCGTAGATATTGCCATCCGCAGCGTTGAGCGGGGTCATGATCAAGGTGCCGCCAAGCAGGGAATTGGCATCCCCGATGGCCGACACCGTCACGTCAATCTGAGATCCGGCGCGCGCAAAGGGCGGCATTGACGCGGTGACAAAGACCGCGGCCACATTTTTGGGCCGAAACTGTTCGCCGGTGACGTTGACACCGAGCCGTTCGAGAATGTTGGTGAGGATCTCTTCGGTGAAGGGCGCGTTGCGCAACCCGTCGCCCGTGCCGTTGAGACCGACAACAAGGCCGTAGCCCACCAGATCATTGCCACGGACGCCGTCAAATTCCACCAGATCCTTAATGCGAATTGTCCCCCCCGATGAGGACACATCCGACATGGCGGTCTGGGTCATGATGGAAAAGCACAGGGTCAGTGCGCCAAAAAGTGACATCACTTTTGCGATCATAAGAAGTTCACCAAGCTGAGGTTCTGCGTCCGCGCCGTGACGGAGAACAAGGTTTCGAGTTGTTGGCGCACGGCCTCTAATGCTGTGGCCGTTTCAAAGGGATCCACGTCGATCAGATCACTGCGCGCGAGCTCAAAGCTGGAGCGCTCTGCCTCAAGCCGGGTGGTGGAGCGGTCAATGCGCTCCTCCGAGAAGCCGAGTTTGGCGCGCAGTTCAATCACCCCGCTGCGCGCGTTCAGCACCTCATCAATTTGGCCAAGGACGATCTCGCGCTTGTCGGTCTCGGAAAAGGGGATCGCGGGATCATCGGCAACGGCGGCCAAGGCGACCGCCTTGAGCATCTCGCGCAAGGCCGGGTCATCGGCGCGCAGGTTGAGCGTGACGGTTTCACCATTGCCCAAATCAATCGGGCTGAGGCTTTGGGCGGCACCTTGGTACACGCTGGTTTCAAAGGCGCCGCCGGGGAGGTCAAAGAAATCATCGGCCAGCGCGCGCAGATCGTCTTCATTCGTGGCGCCCGAGAGGGCCATGGCGAGATCGGCGAGCAAATCATCGGTGGAGACGAGCGGGGGCGTGGTCACTTCGGTTCCGGAAAAGGCGTAGCGCCCGCTTTGATTGGTGTTCAGGGCCGCAACGATCGTATCGAGAAATCCGTAAGCTTGTTCGGCCAAGGAGGACACGCTGAGCGCGCCGGCGTTGTTTTGCGAAACCACGAGCGTGTTGAAGAGTTCATCGGCATTGGACACGACACGGTCGAGCGCGGTTTGCTGCGCCTCGGCGGTGATGGCCACTTCGGTCAGTGCGCTGATGCGGGCCTGTGTCTGCACGAGGTCCGTTTCGATTTGAGTGAGAAAGGAAAACTGCGCGTTGAGCCGCAAGGTGGTGTCGGAGGAGCGGCCGGAGACCACCTCTTGGCTGAGGCGAATGAGGGACAGGTTGAGATCACTGTTGAGCGCGCGCAGCCCGTAGCCGCGAGAGAGGTCAGAAACGCCGAAACCATCCATGGGTTAAATCCTCAAAAGTTCATCGAGCATTTCGCCCGCGGTTTGAATGAGCCGCGCATTGGCGGCATAGGCTTGTTCCACAAGCAGCAAGCGCTGCAGTTCCTCGTCGGAATTGACACCAAAGCTCAGCTCATTTTCGACGAGGCTGGCCTGATTGGTGCGCGCAAAGGCAACGGATTGATCAAGGCTGAGCCGTTGCTGCCCGAAATAGCCCAGCATCGCGGCCACATGGCCGGTCATATCGCGGGCGGATCCACCGAGATTGCCGGAGGTCAGCGTTCCGGGGTCGCTCAGCGCATCGGTCAGCGTGTTGAGCAGCGTGGCATCGCCAGCGGCGCCGGGTGCTGCGGCCCCCAGACCATCGCGCAGGCGCCAATACTCCCCTCCGGTTTCGGGGCGGACCGCATCGGAGAGCGCAATGCGACCGGCGATGCCCACCTCATTGAGCGGGTCAAAGGCCGCGCCCGCATCGGTGAAGAGACCCGGATCGCCGGGCGCGCGCGTGGCATCAATGGCAGGGTCCTGGAACCGTTCGACCAGGTCGCGTGCGATGGCGTCAATCTGGGCTTGCGTGTCTTCGGCCAAGGTATCGCGGACAGCAAAATTGGCGGCCAGCCGTCCACCGGCAATGGGGCTGAGATCCCCGGACGTGGTGACGGGGATGCCGTTGATTTCCAGTCCGGACAGCAGACCATTGTCTTGGGTCATTTGCGGCACGATGACGTTGTTGGGGGTAAAGCTGAGCTCTGCCGCGCTGCCATCGAGGAGCCCGGCACCTGTGGGGGAGTAAATCGCAATCGATCCGTTGTCGCGCTGAAACACCCGCAAGGGGATGATCTCAGCCAATTGATCCAGAACCTGGCTGCGTTGATCCTGGAACCCTGCCGCGGGGGTGCCCCGGTTGCGGGAATCCACGATTTGCGTGTTCAAGCGTTCCAGCTGCAAGAGATATTCATTGGCATTGGTCACATCCTGCTGGATCCGAATTTCGGCCTCTGATCGCAGGGTTTGCACACGGTCAGAGGCCTGATTCAGCGCCGTGACAACCTCTTGTGCGCGCAGGACGGTCGATTGCAGGCGGGTTTCTTCCTCAGGGCGGACGGAGGCCGTGATCAGGCTTGATTCCAGCTCTGCCAGACGCGCGGTCAGCGATGACGGGTCTTCGGGCAAGCCGAGCGTGCGTTCCATATCCGCAAAAAAGGCCGCCCGGGTCGTGCTGTCGGCGACGGTGCTGTCGGCGCGGCGGCGGTCACTGAGCAGCGCCTCATCCACGTTTCGGGTGATGCCGGTGATCCGCACGCCGCCAAGGTCGCTACTTCCGGACGACAGCTCAACCGAGCGGGTGCCGTAGCCGGGGGTCAACGCATTGGCGAGGTTGTTGGAGATTGTCTGCACTTGTCGTGAGCTGGCATTGAGCCCGCTGATCGCGCTGGCAAGGGCCGTTGAGATGCTCATGTGGGTCCTCTCATGTGGCAAGGCTTGCCCGGGATAAGACACGGGCGGCAAAGACCGGGTTCATACGACAGGCGCCACCCGGGATATTTGAGGTTTCGCCGGCGGCATCAGAGGTCAGCCACCGGCGAAACATGGGTTTAAAATCGCCCCAATCGTTAGATCAGGTTCGTGGTTTCCTGCAGGATTTCATCGACGGTCTGGATCACCCGCGCGTTGGAGGAATAGGCCCGCTGCGTTTGGATCATGTCGGTCAGTTCCCCGGCCACATCCGTGGCGGATTCCTCACGGGCGAAAGACACAACCTCCCCCGTGGGGCCATCACCGGCGTTCCAGAGGAAGAAGGTTCCGCTTTCCGTAGAGGGGGCATAGGTTTGCTGCGCCAAAGAGGTCAGACCGTTGGGATTTGGCACGTCCACCAGCGGCACCTGATAGATCACCCGGGTGATCCCGCTTTCAAACGTGGCGAAGACGAAGCCGTTTTCATCCACCTCGGCGGAGACCAGATTGCCCACGGGCGATCCGTCCTTGTTGATCTGAAGCGGTGCGAAACTGTCGGAGAGCTGCGTCAGGCCAGTGGTGCCCGCGATACGGCCGATATTGATCTCCATGGGCCCGCCTTCGACATTGACGATGAACGACCCGGTGGCTGGATCATAAGGCCCACCCGCCACATCCGTCACGCTGAGCAGGCGCCCGCCTGATGTCCGCGTGTCATCAAACAGCAGGGTGTATTCGCCGATTGTGACGCCAGGTTGTGCCGTATCTTCGATGGTCAATGTCCATTCATTGGACGACCCTGTGCCGGGAACAGTTGGCGTGAAAGCGAACAGCAGACTTTCAGATTTGCCAAGGTTATCAAAGTATTCGACCGACAGGGTTTGAGAATCACCGCTGGCCCCGGCATCGGTTTCCACCGCGGGCAGGTTCAGGCCCAGATCAACCTGTGTGGTCGGCTCCCCCGAAAGTTGGTTCGCACTGATCTGAATGGGCGTCAGGCCGTCAGAGGTATCGCGCGAAAACTGCGGGATGGAGCCATCGGCATTGGCGGGCCAGCCCATCAGCACCAGGCCCGATTCCGTCACCAGGCGTCCATCGCTGTCGGTGCGGAACGATCCGGTCGTGGTCAGCAACATTTGCGGCGAGCCATTGCCGGCCTCAACCTCACTCACCAAAGCGACGGGCAAGAGGCCCCGACCACTGACCGCGAGGTCGGTGGGGTTTGATGTGCTGACAAGAGAGCCGGATTGGTCAATCAGACGTGTCGTATTGGCCGTTACGCCCCCGGCGGTGTAGCGCCCGCCATTTTGCGCCAATACAAGAGATTCAAAATTCGCCTCAACGCGTTTGTACCCGAATGTACCGGAGTTCGAGATATTGTCGGAGATCGCCGCCAAACGGGTCGCGTTGGAGGTCAGACCCGCAACGCCTGCGTTCAAAGAGGAAGAAATTGTCATGGACACGCCTTTCTGCTGCACCAATAAGATTTGAGGTGCAGCAGTAAGGTGCTCCGTTTAACAGCGCGCTAACAATTAAAATGCGTTCTATTTGGTCTAGACATCCGAGCGCAGGAAAATCACCTCTAGCCGGTTGTTGCGAATGGCCACAGGATTGCGCACCGCCGGCCGCCTGTCGGCATGGCCGGTCACCCGGTCGACACGGCTGTGGCCCAAACCACGATCCTTCATCAGCGCCCGCATGGCATTGGCCCGATCCGCCGTGATATCCCACACCGGCGCATTGGCCACGACGACGGCCCGGGCATGGGTATGCCCTTCGATCGCCAGATCGTTCACAACCAGATCCGCCGCACCCACGATCACTGTTGCCAGGTCACGCAGCAACTGTGTGGGTTGCGCGGTTTCCCCCCGAAAGAGGCGCGCATCCGGCAGATCGAACAACTCCACGATCAGGCCTTCATCGGTCACACGTGTCTGAATGTGGCGCAGCAATTCATCGGCCACTTCGCTTTCGCCAGATTTGCCAAGCAAGATGTCTTCGACCTGTTGAAGCGCCTCTGACAGAGCCTCCGGGTCTTGCGCATCTGAACTGTTGGCATTGGAATCCATCCCGCCGGTTTGTCCGGCGGACGCACGCGCAGAGGTTGGATGGAGGTTACTGGCCCCCGACCCGTTGCGCGCGAGCGTCTGTTCAGAGAACACGCTGTCCCCGCCGAAATCGCCATCACCGCCGCCCGAGACGCGGTTGACCGCGATGCTGGGCGTAAAGTAATCCGCAATCCCTTTGCGCTGTTTTTCTGTTGTCGCATTCAAAAGCCACATCAAGAGAAAAAATGCCATCATGGCGGTCACAAAGTCCGCATACGCGACCTTCCAGGCACCCCCATGGTGCCCGCCGCCTTGGACGATTTTTTTCTTCTTGATGATTGGCGCGACGGCATTGTCACCCGCCTCAGCCATTTCCACCACCTAATCTCCACACCCAAGGCAGGATATATAGCACCGGGCCTTACCGTGTACTTAACATTTACAATTGCTTATTCTTTTAGAATGCCTGCAATTTGAAGTACTTGGCGCTTGGCCGACGCGCCCAAACAGAGTATTCAATTCCCGTGGCCAGGACGGCCGACCTTTTTCAAGAACACGCGTGGTGGAACGGAGCACGCGGGGGAAACGGAGGGGGCCGGCGCTGATCGGTCTCCTCCGTTTTATTTTGGAATACGGCCTGTTGCGATCGGTGATCCGCTGTATTCGATGAGACGCCTATCCCCACAGACCAAACTGCGTTACCGCACCGCGCGTATGCCTCGGGACCCGTTAAGATTTCGAGGCAACGCTGTCCCTTCTACATGCAGAGGGGACCATCATGCTTCATTTCATCTATGCCAAGGATTTGCCACTTCGCCCATTGCTGGAGGACAGCATGTTTCGCGACCGGGCGTGCCAGTTCAAATCGCGCCTGGGGTGGGATGTCAGCGTCAATGCCGATGGCTATGAGCGCGATGCCTATGACGGGTTGAACCCGCTCTATGTCATTTGGTCCGGGCCGGATGGGCGGCATCAAGGCTCCATGCGGTTTTTGCCCACGACGGGGCGGACCATGATCAATGATCACTTTGCCCATCTCATCGGTGGCGGCGCGGTGCAAAGCCCGCTGATCTGGGAATGCACCCGGTTTTGTCTGGCCAAGGGCGCGCCGGCGCATGTGGCCGCAGCCCTGATGCTGGGCGGGGGTGAGGTGATGCGCCAATGCGGGGTGGAGCATTTCGTGGGCGTGTTTGACGCGCGCATGGTGCGCATCTACCGCCGCATTGGATGGTCGCCCGAGGTGTTGGGCCGCGCCGGCGAGGGGCGCGATGAGATCAGTGTCGGGCTTTGGTCACGCGCGCAAGAAGATCGCGCGCGCATCGCCCTGCGCGCGGGCATCGCGCCTGCACGGGTTGAGGAATGGTATCACAGCGCGCCTCTTGTGCCGCCGGTTCCCAGCTCGGGTGATTTCTGCGCGATGCTCTGACGCTTTCACTGGCAGAGGGCGCGGGCCAAGGGTAGGGTCGCGCCATGGCCCTCCCATCCATCACGTATTCCGAAGATCAGGCCGACGCCCATGATCGCATCGCTGAGATGCTGGCGACGATGGGCGTGGATCTGGAAAACGCACTGCTGACGCCGCCGCGCGACGGCAAAACCGGCGTGATGGCGGTGATTGGCAAGGCGGGATCAGGCAAGACCCTGCTTTTGGCCGCGCTTTACAAGGCGCTGGAAGAGACCGGGGTTGAGGTTGTCTCTGGCGATTGGGAGAGCCGCAAAACCCGCGACAAACGGACCCTGGCCATTCTGGCCCCCACCAACAAAGCCGCGAGCGTGTTGCGGATGCGCGGGGTGCCCGCCACGACGATCCATCGCATCCTTTACACACCGGTCTACGACCCCGAATACGAACGGATCGCCGAATGGCTGGCCGGACAGGGGGAGCGGCCTGAGATCGAAGGGCTGACTGATCAGGCGCTGGACCGGGCCCATGCATTTTACCAGGACAACAAGTCCGTCCCCGGCGCGTTTGCCGCCGCAGGCCTGCGTGGATCGGATTTTATCAGCGGCTGGACCCGCCGGTCAGAGCCGCTTGATATCGGGTTTGTCGATGAAGCCTCCATGCTGGACGAAAAACAGTTCGAGGATCTGCGCGAGATTTTTCCGACGCTGGTTCTGTTTGGGGATCCGGCCCAGCTGCCGCCGGTGAAAGCTGCGGGCAGTGGCAATGGCGACATGGTGTTTGAAACCCTGCCCGAGCCTGCACGCCTGACCTTGCACCGTGTCCACCGACAGGATGCCGACAACCCCATTCTTGATTTGGCCCATGCCCTGGCAGACCCGGATCTGGGGTTTGAAGAGTTTGAGCGCATGATCGAGGAGACCGCGGCCCGCGATGATCGCGTGCGTTATGCCCAGCGTGTTGAGGTCGACCTGATGGCGCGCAGCCCTGTCCTGGTTTGGCGCAATGCCACGCGCATCCGCCTGATCAACGCCTTTCGCGCGGTTTACGGCGCGCCCGAGACAGAGCTTCTCGAAGGAGAGCCGCTGATTTGTGACGGGATCGAATTGCCGGTCAAACACCGCAAGAAACGGCTGGACCTGGAAGCGCGCGGCCTGATCAAGGGGGCGCAGGTGATCTATCTGGGGCCGGGCCGCAAACCGGGGTTTTCGCGGTTGCACGTGGTCGGCGCGCCGGAGCCACAGGTGAGCGCGGCCTCTATCGTGAAAATCGAAAAACCCGATGAAGAAGAGCCGTTCATCCCCTTTGCCGCGCGCATGGGGGCTGCGTTTTTGCACGGGGCGGCGGTGACAATCCACAAAGCGCAGGGCAGTCAGTGGAGCGACGTGCAGGTCTTTGCCCCCGATATCTATGCCGCCGCCCGTATGGGGCGGAGCGAGGCGGGTCAACCGCTGTGGAAACGGCTGGCCTATGTGGCGATCACCCGGGCCGAAGAGCGGCTGCATTGGGTGGTGCGCAACCGGTTGTCGAAACCCTCGGGCGGTCTGTCCATTGATGATCTGCGCGACAGCAAGCCCGCCCCCCTGACACTGGAGAAGGAGGAGGAAACATGAAAACCATCCTGATCACCGGCGCGAGCTCGGGTATTGGCCGCGCGGCGGCAGAGCAATTTCTGGCCGCAGGTTGGCGCGTGGGTTTGGTGGCGCGGCGCGCGGAGATCCTCAACAAGATGGCCGCACAGCATGAAAACGCCATGGCCTTGCCGGGGGATGTGACCGATGCCACCGGGATGGAGGCGCTGTTTGAGACCTTCGTCGCGCAGACCGGGCGTCTTGACGCGCTGTTCAACAATGCGGGCATGTTTGGCCCTGCTGCTCCGATTGATGAGGTGTCGGTTGAGGCCTTTGACCAGGTGGTTGCCGTCAATTTGCGCGGCATGTTCATCGCGGCACGGCTGGCCTTTGCCCAGATGCGTGCGCAATCGCCCCAGGGCGGGCGGATCATCAACAATGGCTCGATCTCTGCCTATACGCCGCGCGAGAACTCCGTGTGTTACACGACGACCAAACACGCCATCACGGGCCTGACGAAAACGCTGTCCTTGGATGGGCGCGCCTGTGACATTGCCTGCGGACAGATCGACATTGGCAATGCCGAGACCGAGCTGGTCGCGGGGATCAAGGCCAACTATCCCGGTCTGCCGACAATGGATGTGCAGGACGCGGCGCGATCGGTGCTGCACATGGCAGAGCTGCCGCCCGAGGCCAATGTCCAGTTCATGACCGTGATGGCGACCAAGATGCCCTATATCGGCCGGGGCTGATGGCGCGGTACCTGATCATTGGCGGGAGCCGTGGCATCGGACGCGCCACGGCCGAGGATCTGGACGGTGCGGGCCATGAGATCCTGTCGGTGTCGCGCACGCGGTCGGATGTGGGGACGTGGATCAAAGCCGATATTGGCACGATGGAAGGTGTGCAAAGCGTGCTGGACGCGATGGGCAACACGCGTCTCGACGGTCTTTTGTTTCTGGGCGGTATTTGGGAGCAAGGGGCTTTTGTCGGCGGCTATGATTTCCTCAAGAGCCCTACAGAGGAAATCCGAAACGTGATCGCGGTGAACCTGACAGCGCCAATTTTGCTGGCCCAGGGCCTGACGCCCAACCTGGCACAAGCCGACAATGCGCGGATCATTTTGATCGGCTCCACCAGCGGTTTGCCCAATTCCGCCACGGTGGAGGTGGCGAACACGGCGTCAAAATTCGGGCTGATGGGCGCGGCGGAGGCGCTCAATCTGGCGCTGCGGCCTCAGGGCATCGCCACGACGGTGATCAACCCGGACAATGTCGACACGCCAGAGGTGCTGGAGGATATCGAGACCGGCGATTTTGCCCCTCAGATCCCCGTGCACATGTCGGATGTAACGGGCACGATCCGCTATGTGTTGAGCCTCAGCGCGGCCACAGTGCCCGGCGCGATCGACCTGCGCCAAACCCAACCCGCAGAGCGCTGATCCGGGTGTGCCACAGGCGCAAGACGTGATCGGAAGCGCCCGCATTTTTTTCAAAAAAATGCCCGCCAACGTTGGCGTCAGAATTTTTAAAAAATTCTGCATTTTCTTTGCAATAAAATGGGCGCTCTTTGGGTCACTTCGTCTTCCGTTTGAACACCATTTTCTGATTGGCAAGCTTCTCTTGGCTGCCCTCCCAGGCGTAAAACAAAAGCGCGGGGTTCGTATCGGCCACGGTGATGCGGTGCAGTTGCTCCGGCGGGTTGAAAATGAGAGAGCCCGGCGCGTACACGCCTTGATCGTTCTCAGACACAGCCCCTGACAGGCAAAAATAGCTTTCCGAGATGCCCTCATGGGCATGGGCGGGATAGGTGCAGCCCGGCGCAAAGAGCACGAGGCCCAAGATCACCTCATCGGTCAGAACCGGACCATTGGGCCCCGCAAGCTCAGCATAGGCGTATTTCTTTTCCAGGCCGCGGGGGATTTTCTCATAGCCATATTGCCAGACAAGGCGATCGCAGACCGCCTCAATCGAGTGAATGAAGGCCGCATGCCGTTCCTGCCGACCATTGTTCAGCGCGCGCCTGAGATGGGCCACGACAGGTTTGGTTTGCGGCTGGGGCATCACCACCTGCGGGTTTGATTTCAACACGCGGCTGATCCGTTCGCGCACCGTGCGTTGGTGACTGCGGATTTTCGGGCTGCCACCGGCGGGCATCCGGCGATAGACATCGTAGCTGTCGCGCAGGATATAGGTCCAATCGGGGTGCTCGGACAAAAGCGTGGGCACGGAATGCATGGTCATGAGATGCGCCTCTGAGGTCGGTTGCCGCACAGATGTGCCGATCCCGCCCAGATGCAATGGCGCGCCCCCGCAACTGCGCATTTTTCTGCGCCGCAGCACCGCCATGATCAATTTTCCAGCAGTTCAGTGTGGCAATGATCGCGTATCCAGCGCCAGCGTGTCAAAGACCACCACCACGTTGTCCGATCGCCATAAAGGCCCTGGGTCCACAAACCCAGCCGTTTCGACGCCGCCCATCCGGGCATAGAACCGTCGCGCGCTGTCGTTTTGCCGAACGACGGCCAAGGCCACGGCGTGAGGTCTGCAATAGTCAAATGCCGCTTGCAGCAGGCGCGCGCCGATGCCCTGACCTTGCGCGTCTTGCGCCACATAGAGATGCTTGATCTCCATCATTGCGCCAAAGGCGGGATGCTCTGAGGGGGCGATGCTGATCACGCCCTTGAGGCCGCCCGCGACCTCGGCAATGATCACGCGTGCGGTCTCAGACGCGATGGCGCCCTCCCAATACGGGCGGCGGCGGGCCTCATCGAGTGTATCCATGGCCTCTGGCGTGGCAATTGCGCGGTAGGTCGCGCGCCAGACATCTACATGCAGCCGAGCGAGCGCCGGGGCCTCCTCCGGGCGGGCTGCGCGCAGGGTCAGGGGGTCAGTCGTAATGGCCTTTGACCCGCTCTTTGGTGGGGTCGAAATGGGGATAGGGCACGACCCGCGCCTTGAGCCGTTTTTGTTGGCCGTCGAGCTGACCAATTTCGATCTCAGTCCCCGGTTCAGAATGGGTGACAGCAACACGGGCCAGGGCGATGGTTTTGCCCAGGATCGGCGATTTCATCGCGCTCGTCACCTCACCCACTTGCGCCTTGCCGATGCGCAGACAATCCCCCGGAGAGGGCACCAACCCACTTTCGATATCAAGGCCCACCATCTTGCGTTGCGGATGGGCCTTACGCTCTTCCAGCGCGGCGCGACCGATGAAATCATCATTCTTGGATTTGAGCGGCACGGTAAAGCCGATGCCCGCCTCGAACGGATCGGTCTGATCATCGAATTCCGAGCCGGCAAAGATCAGCCCGGCCTCGATGCGGATCAAATCCAGCGCGGCGAGGCCCAAAGGCGCCATGCCGTGCGGCTCCCCCGCGGCCCAGATCGTTTCAAACACCTCAACGGCGTCTTTGGGATGGCAGAATACCTCATAGCCCAGCTCGCCCGAATAGCCCGCGCGCCCGATCACGATCGCGGTGCCGTCAAAATCGCCCAGCCGCGCCGGGGCGAAGCGGAACATGCCCAGCTCTTCGACCGTGGGCTGATTGGGCGCGGTCCAGATGATATCCTTGAGGATGTCGCGGCTTTTGGGCCCCTGCACCGCCACATTGTGCAGCTGGTCGGTGGAACTGCGCACCCAGGCATTCAGCCCCAGCTTTTCAGCCTGTTCCCGGATCCAGAGGCCGGAGGTGTCATTGCCGCCGATCCAGCGGAAATTCGTCTCCCCCAGTTTGAACAGCGTCCCGTCATCAATCATGCCGCCATGGTCATAGCAGATCGCGGTATAGGTCAGTTGGCCCACCGCCAGTTTCTTGACGTTGCGGGTCACGCAATGCTGCATGAGCTGTTCGGCATCCGGGCCAGTCACCTCATATTTGCGCAAGGGCGACAGATCCATGATCGCGGCCTTTTCGCGACAGGCCCAGTACTCCGCCGTGGGCCCGTAATTGTGAAAGCTGTTGGGCAGCCAGTAGCCATTATATTCGACGAAATCGCGGGTGTGCTTGGCAAAGCATTCATAGAATGCGGTTTCTTTCGTGGGTTCCAATTCGGCCTCCGCGGACTTCCTGTAGCCGACGGAGCGGCTGAATTTCTCGGTTTCCCCATAGGTGCGCACCTGAATGTCGGTGGGGTTCCACCCGTTCGCCTGATCAATGTCGCACGGGCACGCGCTAGAGACGCAGATCAGATCGGTGAGCGCGCGCATCAGCACATAGTCGCCCGGGCGCGACCACGGGTCATCCATGCCCAGCGCATGGGTGTCATCGAGCGTGGTGTTGAAGAAAAAGTTGATCGCAGGCCAGCCACCGCGCGGGCGAATGCCGTACTGCGCGAGATCGGCGTTCATGTTGTCAGAGCAATTCACATGGCCGGGATAGCCCATATCCTCATAATACCGCGCGGTGCAGGCCAGGCCGAACGTGTCGTGCCGCCCGCAGGTGTCTTGCACGATCTCAACCAAGGGCTGCTGATCCACCGTCCAGTACTTTGAGAAGATGCCGGGCTTGGGATAGAGGCTTCCCATCAGGGTGCGCGTGGTGGTGGGGTCAATTTCGCGCTCTAAACCTTTGTCGAGATCGCGCAGGGCGAAGGCCTGAAAATCCGAACATTCGCGGCCTTGCACGTCGAGGACCTGAATGAACTGGCCCTTCTTGACCTCATAACTATGCGCCTCCCCCGGTTGGATGTTGATATCCACCAGCGGGTCAGCCAGCGGATCAGTCGGTTGGTGCCCGCCCTTGGCCTGACCGGGGTTCGCGCGGCGGATGTAAAGGATCAACTCAGAAGGTGGGTTTTGCGCGTCAGGCGTCATCGGGCCGCCGGGGGCGGCGAGGATGATCATCCCGTCGCATTCCACATGGAAGGTTGCCATGTCCCCGGGGCGTGACCCTTGCGGGAAGATGCGCACGGCCTGCGCTTTGCCCAAGTCAAACCCGGCTTTGTCCAAGGCCGCAGCGACCCGTTTGCCAGAGGCGGTGCCCTGCAACAGGACCTGCATCAAACCTTCTGGCGTGCCATGGGATACGGCCCCGATCTTGCCTGCATCAGACGTGCCATCGGGGGCAAAGAACACCAATTCGCCGGGCTGCAGCCCTTCTCGGTCGAGAATGGAAATTTCATCGCCCTGATACACCGGCACCGCACGTGAGCCACCGCCGGGGACGGGATGGCGCTCTGTCCCGTGGGGCAGAATGGGCAGACCGGGCGTGATAATGCCCGCCCGCTCATAAGGGGTTTCAAAGACGGGGGTCACGTTCATATTACGCTGTCCACCTTTTCGAGGTCATCGATTGGGCCGCGATGCGTCACCACGATGCGGCAGCCTGCGTGGCTCACCGAGAAATGCTCTGACCCGCCCGACAGCGACACGAAATCGCCGGCGCGATACATGTGCCCGTCGCAATCCTCAAGATCGCCTTCAATGATGTAGAACTCCTCCGGCCCATTGTGGCGATGCGGGTTGCAACGGGTGCCGGGGGCCATGATCATCAGATAGCTGCCTTGGCCCGTGGCCTCATCATAGGAGACGTTCTTCCACCAGACCTGCTCCCCCGGCAGGCCGGGCATTTCGAGGATTTCGAACCCGTCTTTGTCGAAGGTGGCAACCGTGCGATGCTCAGCCAGTGTTCCCATTATCCAAGTCCCAGTGCTTTCTTCCGGTGGTTGGCCCAGCTCATGATGGCCAGATCAAAGGTCAACGCCATCAGCGCCACGTTCATGCCAAGCACGAAGTTTTTGCCCAGATCCGTCCCCGCCAATGTGCGCTGCAACTCCTGGCCCAGATCCTGCGTGCCGATGAAGGCGGCGATGATCACCATGAAGAAGGCAAACATGATCGCTTGGTTGAACCCCACGGCCATGGTGGGCAGCGCCAAGGGCAATTGCACGGTGAGCAGCTTTTGCCGCTTGGTCGCGCCGGACATATCGGCGGCCTCGGTCATCTCGGGCGGCACGTTGCGCAGCCCCTCAATGGTGTAGCGCGTGAGCGGCACGGTGGTGAAGATCACGATGGCCAGCACGACCGTCACGGGCGAGACACCAAAGAGCATGATGGCAGGCAGCAGGTAGATGAAGCTGGGGAAGGTCTGCGCGGTGTCGCACACCAGCAGCATCCGTTCGGCCAATTTGTCAGAGCGCGCGGCGAAAATGCCCAGCGGGATGCCGATGAACATCGACAGGATCACCGCCGAGATCACGGAAAAGAGCGTGATGACAGAGCGATCCCACCAGCCGCTGAAGGCCACGATGGTAAAGAACACGCCCGCATAGATCGCAGGCCGCTTGCCACCGATGGCCCAGGCAAAGGCCACCATGAAGAGGATAAACGCCGGTGTCGGGATCCACAGCAGGAAATCGCGGAAGGGGATCAGGATCCACACATTCATCACGTAGCGGATTTGCTCGGTCACCGCTTTGACCCAGCCCACGGCCAGTGCCGCCTTGATCGCTTTGTCCAACTCACGCCCTTGGCTGAAAGACTGGCGGCGGCCGATCTCTTGGAACCACTCATTGACCTGCGCGAGACCCAGAAAGAACACGAAGGCGAACAGCGCCAACACCAGGTATTTGTGCTGAATGTACCAGGGCGTTCCTTTTTCGAAATGTTCTGGCAACTTCACCACCCAAGCTTTCGACAACCGGTCGAGCATCACCGCAACTAGAACGATGGTCACGCCGATTTCAAAGGACCGCCCAAGCTTGAAACTGCCCATCGAGGACAACAGCTTGCCGCCCAGGCCCGGCATCCCGATGAACGCGGTCAGAACGACCATGGCGAGGCAGAGCATGATCACCTGGTTCACACCGACGAGGATCTCTGTGCGCGCGGACGGGATGTAGACCCGGGTCAGCATTTGCCAGCGGGTGCAACCGGACATGGCGCCTGCCTCGATGATCTCAGGCGCCACTTTTTTCAGGCCCAGCGTGGTCATCAAGACCATGGGCGGGATGGCGTAGATCGTTGTGGCAATCGCGCCCGCCGTTGGACCCACTTTGAAAAAGATCACGGCGGGCAGCAGGTAGGTGAAGAACGGAATGGTCTGCAGGATGGCGAGCACGGGTTTCACGGCGGCATCAAACCACGCGTATTTCCACGCCGCGATGCCAAGGCCCAGCCCCAGCACAAAGGCCATGGGCGCGGCGACGGCCAGCACCGACAGGGTCTGCATGGCCAATTCCCACTGACCGATGAGCGCGGTCCAGATGAACGTGCCCCCGGCAAGCGCGGCCAGTTTCCAACCGCCCAGGTAGTAGCCCAGGATCGCCGCCACCGCCGCGACGCAGGACCAGGGCAGCGGGCCCACGAATGGCCAGCGGTGCTTGCCCTCAAGCAGGTTTGCGGTGGCACCCAGCATGAATTCCAAAGGCCCTTCCGCGAACCAGCGGGTTATGTAGATGAGGCCAAAGCGCCCCTCTTCCCGGTCGCCTTTGACCACGTCAAAAAACGCATCCAGCCATTGGGCCGCAGGCGGGATCCACGCCTCTGGCAGGCGGATCAGAAAATCGGGCAGCAGTGGTTTCGCCGCACAGAGCAAAAGCGCCGTGGCCAGAAGCGACCACAGCACCGCATCGCGCGGCGTGCGGTCACGGCCAAGGGGCGTGCTGGCGGCGAGGTCGGCCATCAATCCTCCCCCAACAACACGTCGAGCGCCTGTTTGCGTTCCAGCATCCCGATCAGCGCGCCGTCTTTGCCCGCGACGGGCAGGTGATCGCGGCTGTCATTGACCAATTGGCGGGCCAGTTGGTGGATCGTCAGATCGCCCGCCACGGCATCGCCTTCGGGTGCCACGCCATTGAGCGGCTTGGCCATCACGCTGGCATGGACGACGCGGGCCTTTTCGATCTCTTCGGTGAATTTCTTCACGTAGGGCGTCATCGGGTTGAGCACGATTTGGTCGGGTGTGTCGCATTGTTCAATCTCGCCATCCTTCATGATCGCGATCCGATCGGCGAGGCGCAGCGCCTCATCAAAATCATGGGTGATGAATACGATGGTTTTGCCGAGCATCCCTTGCAGGCGCAGAAACTCATCCTGCATCTCGCGGCGGATCAGCGGATCAAGCGCTGAAAACGGCTCATCGAGAAACCAGATATCGGGTTCAATGGCGAGGGAGCGGGCAATGCCCACGCGCTGTTGCTGACCCCCGGAGAGTTCGCGGGGGAAGTAATCCTCACGGCCCGCAAGGCCCACAAGCTCAATCACTTCGAGGGCGCGGGCGCGGCGGGCGTGTTTGTCTTGGCCGCGCATCTCAAGCGGGAAAGCCACATTTTCAAGCACCGTGCGGTGCGGCAGCAGGCCAAAGGACTGAAACACCATGCCCATTTTGGAGCGGCGCAGCTCAATGAGGTCTTTCTCGGCCAAGGCCATGATATCCTGACCTTCGACCTCAATCGTGCCGCCGGTGATATCATGCAGGCGCGAAAAACAGCGCACGAGGGTGGATTTGCCAGAGCCCGAGAGGCCCATGATCACCAGCATCTCACCCCGGCTGACATCGACCGAGACATCCTTGACCCCCGCGATGTAGCCATCCGCGCGGATCTCATCGAAGGTGCGACCCTCCGGCATGGATTGCAGATAACGTTCGGGATTGGGGCCAAAGATTTTCCAGGCCTTGCGGCAGGAAATGACAGGCGCGTCGCTGGTCATATGGGCGATCTTTCGGATTTGGTCCCCAGGAAACCACTACGTGGCGCGCGTGCAGTGGTTGTCGAAAAAACCTGTCCGGCGCGTGACGACGCCGGGCAGGTCAATGTCAAAGCGTCAGGTTAGCTGCTGCCTTCCGGCATCCAATCTTTCCAGACACCTTCGTTTTCTTCCAGCCACACTTCGGCGGCCTCATCTGGCTCCATCTCTTCGATGTCCACGAGACGCGCCATTTCGGCGATCTGCGCGTTGGTGAAGGAGATCTTGGTCAGCACTTCGTATGCGGCGGGCCATTTGTCTTCCATCCCATCCCAAGCGGCCTTTTTCAGATAGCCATCGGCAGGGTTGCCGCAGTCAAAGAGCGCTTCCTTGTTGGGGCCTTTGCTCGGGTCCGTGTCACAGCCATCTTCCCAAACCGGGAATTCGACAAACTCACCCGGCCATACGGCTTCGGCAAAGTTGGGCGTCCAGTTGAAGACAACGACCGGGCGCTTGTCGGCTTCTGCCGCGCCGATCTCAGCCCAGAGTGCGGCCGCGGAGCCCGCGTTGATCACAACGAAGTCCATGCCGAGCGCTTCCACACGTTCCTTGCCGTGCTTGAGCCAGTCGACCGGGCCGTCCAGATAACGACCCTTGCCGCCGGTTTCCGCTGTGGCGAAAAGCTCAGCGCAGTCATTGAGCGCTTCCCAGCTTGGCAGGCCCGGGCAGGCATCTTTCGTCCACATCGGGTACCACCAATCTTCGCGGGTCACCGCGTCATGATCGCCCGCGTCATGCAGACCGCCCTTGGACAGCGCCTCACGGAAGGATGCACCAAACGCGCCTTCCCAGACCTCAAGCTCCAGCGTCACGTCGCCCAGACGGACCGATTCGTAGACGGCCTGACTGTCGGTGGTGACATATTCGACGTTGTTGCCCATCGTCTCAAACATTTGGCCCACCACGTTCGACATCACGATCTGGCTTGACCAGTTGTGAATCGGAATGACGATCGGATCGGAGCTATCCTCCGCGAACGCCGCGCCGGCGGAGGTCAGGGCCACGCTCATTGCGGCCAGCGACACCATATTCTTAAGTTTCATGATTTCTCCCTATCGGTTAGGTCGGATGCCCGGTTTACCCCGCGCCCCTTGTTGCGTGGCGCAAGGGTGGCACAGGTCGGGCGCAGCTCAGACAATAATTTGATTGCGCTTTGCCCATAAAAAAGTTTGGCAAACCCCCCTGCCCGGCCTAGGTTTTGACCTGAATGATTGCTTTCTATGCGCCATGAAAACGAGGCCTGCTCAATATGCTCAAGAATCGCACCGCGTTGCCGCGTCTTGACTATCTGCTGGCGTTTGAGGCCGCCGCGGAGATGGAAAGCTTTGCCGCCGCAGCCAAGGAACTCAATGTGAGCGAGACGGCGGTCAGCCGGAAAATCCGCCTGTTAGAGAGCCATTTCGGCTGTGCGTTGTTCTTGCGCGGCCACAGGTCGGTGCAATTAACGGATCATGGGCGCAAACTGCTCAGCGGGATCACGCCCGCGTTGAAAGCCCTGGAACGCGTTTCCGAGACCATGCTGGAGGGTCAGGGCCGATCGACCGTGCGCATGGCCGCGACCAATTCTGTCGCGTCGCTGTGGTTGATGCCGCGGCTGCGTAAATTCCAGATGTCGAACCATAATGTGACGATCAACCTGTTTTCGTCGGATTTGGACAGTGAATGCCTGACCGACGCGTTTGACCTGGCCATTTTGCGCGGCGATGGGGAGTGGCCGGGGTATGACGCGCAGCGGCTGTTTGGCGAGACCGTTTTTCCGGTCTGTGCCCCCGGGTACGTGAACAATCATCCGCATCTTGAGCGGCCCGAAGACCTGTTGGCTCAATCCCTGATCGAAGTGACCAGCAATCACACGGAATGGCTGAACTGGAAAACATGGCTGTCGGAATTGAGCACGGCGCCGGATGTGCGCCATTCGACCTTCGTCAACACCTACCCTTTGGCCATTCAAGCGGCACTTGACGGGCTTGGGATCGCGTTGGGGTGGGGGCATTTGGTGGATCGCCACTTGCAAGATGGATCCTTGGTCAAGCCATTGGGCGATACCCATGTGCGCACAAATTCCGGCTATTACCTGTTGCGCCGCCAGGGTGCGCCGCGACATGCGGAAAGCGATGTGGTGACCCGCTGGCTGACACAGGAAAGCGCGGCGCGGACCCGCTATGTGCCGGGTTTGTCGCAGCGTCGGCAGGCCTGAGAAGGCGCATGCCGCGCTTTGGGGTCCCCGTGACTTTGACCGCGCGCAACACCGCAGGCTGACACGCTGATCAGCGCGGCACTTTGGCGGCGGCTTCGATCACCCAAGGTTTTGCAAGAGCGGTTTGTTGTTCTTGGCATGACGCTCCATCAGGGCCTTGATGCGGCGACTGGGCGGGATCGGGAACGCGGGTGTCGGCGCTTGGGACCGGGTGGCAAGCTCTGGAAACAGTGTCAGGATCTCGGCCCGTGACGTGGCGGAGACCGCTTTGAGCGCTTCCACCCCAGTGTACAGGCTTTCGGATGGGGCGCCTTCGGCGAAAACGACCTGATGGCGGTCAAACATCATGTGGAAATATTCGACGTGACGCTGGCGCGTGTCGATGAAAATGCCGGGCAGCGCCGTCAGTTTGATCGCCGCGCCCAGCACTTTGTCACTTTCGAACATGCGGGCGGCAATCTTGGAAGAGATCAACATGCGATGCTGCCGCGAGATCAGCAAATCCCGTTTCGGCAAGTTATGCCCCAAGGCACCGGCGGTGATGCGGATTGGGCGAAGCGTGTCTTCGCCAGCCGCATGGCGACCCAGATAGACCTCAAGCGATCCGATCCAGCGGATGGGCTGCGGCCCGTGATCCAGCGTGCAGACCAGATCGCCGACGCGCAGCGTTTCAATCGGCACCTCGCCCCGAGGCGTCGCGATGAGCGTGCCCTTGGTGAAGCAGGGCACGGAACTGGATCCGGCCGGTTCACCGGAAATGGCAACCTCTTCGATTTGGCCATCGAAGAAACCTTGCAAGTTGTTAGCCTGGCCGTCTCCGCTTTGGGCCTGTGTCGCGCCGATGGTGATCGGCTCGGAATTGCCAGCCAGGGTCAGGGGCTCTGCCCCGCTATCCACGACGACCCCATCGACGATCAGCTGGCTGCCATCGGGGCCCCAGGAATAGATCACCGATGTCGGTTGGCCCAAGGTGACGTTGCCACCCTCAAAGTTGTGCGAACTGTCCGTGTCTTGGTGGCGCACGCCGACGCTGCCGTCCGACTTGATGTAAATTGTGAGATGGCCACCGTCGTCCAGGCCGGTGGAATCCTTCGAAAACAAGGTCTGGGCCGCATTGCCGCCCCAGGGGTTGTTGCCGGTTGAGGCCGTATCCTGCGTGAAGGTGATGGCGATAGAGCCGCTATCAAGATCAAAGGCGGAATCATGGGGGATTTCGACATAATCATCCTCCCCATCGAACACGCCGGAGCCGTTGCCATCGGTCGTGGCCCCATTTTGAAAAGTGCCGTTCTGTGCGGCACCATCGGTGGTGTCACTGTCTTGCGCGACGGTGGAACCGGGTGCTTCGTCAAATGTGTAACGCGCAACTTCTGCCATGCCGGACGCCCCTAAACCTGTTGCAGTGGTCAAAGGGCCCGGTGAAATACGCAGCGCCCCGCACGCGGAGCATCCTCAATCGAGGTTAATCAGGCTTTGTATCGGGGGGACAATATGCTGAAAATTATAGGTAAATTACGTGCGTTTCGCGCGCACGCTAAGGCGTCAGCGTCACAAACCGCGCGTCATTGCAGAGCGCCTGCCAATCGCGATCATAGAGCGCGGTCAGATGTGCCCGCTCTTGCGCGGTCCAGGGGTCGTAACGTTCGTAATCATCGCCTTGGGGGTACATGTCCTGCACCGTCTTGGCGTGCTCTGCCATTGCGGCTGCGCCTTCCAACTCGGACATCAAAACAAGCTCATCCACCGCGCGGGCGGAGGCAGAGGGGCGGGCGTTGCGCTCCTTCGGGGGTTTGAATTTGGAGACATCGACCCCCTCACCGCAGAAACTTTGCAAGATCTGCGGGGTCAGGGCGCGGAAATCCTCAAAGCGCCAGACATGGATGCGCACGCCCGGAAAAGCATCTTCAAAATCATCAAAGACGCGCATCCAGTTGGGCAGTGATCCAAACACATTCCGGCGCATCACCTCGGGCGTGTCCATGTGCCCTGTGGTCGTCGTGGTCGCCGCGCGCAGGTATTCGATGTAGGAGGACGCAAAGAAATCCGCGTAGTTGCGAATGGCAAAGAAGGCATCCGTGATCGGCATCGGCATGCGCTTGGCAAAGGCCCCGAAAAACGCCCGCCTGTGTTGATAGAGCATCCCTGTGGTCACGCAATGCGCGGGCAATCCGGGCAGGTTTTCATCCGACAGGATCATGCGCGCGGGCTTGGCCTTGAGCGAGTCCTTGAAAAACGCATCCTGAAAGCCTTGCAGCTCTTCTTCGGAAAATCGCGTTCTGCGCCAAATCTTGAGCTTGCGATAGGCATCGAGCTGCGACGGAAAGGTGATGTGCTTGCGCAGTTTGAGATGCGGCACGACATAGACGCTTTGCGATCCCAGCCAGGCGTCATTGTCCTCCAACAGCCGCTGCAAATAGGTGGTCGCCGTCTTGTGAAAACCGCCATGCAGCACGGTTTGCGTCTCACCGGTTTTGGACGGTTTGATCTTGAACCGGATTGGCCGCACCGGCGGGGGAAGGTACTTGCCACCTCCCCCACGTGGTGAGCTGCGCACTGTGCCGCGACTGTCTGCATCGTCGGTCCCCGACAGCCGATCACACAGCGCCTTGATCTCTGGGTCCTGCAACAGCTCTGCCGCCCGTGCCACATGCCAGGCGCGCCCTGTCTGCAAGAGCGTGTTGAGCGCCGCATCGCCGTGCAGCGCGGCCAGCAATGGGTCAGACAGGCCCACGGCGCGGCCCATGCTGTCATCGGCCACCTCATTGAGGTCAAGCTTGCGCCAATCGCTTTCGAAGGCCTTGTGCTTGCCAGGTTTGGGCACGCCGCCCCGAATCATCAGCACCTCGGGCGACGGCACCGCATAATAATGCAGCCGCGCATGGGTGTTGGCGAAGTCCTTATGCGCGGTCCATTTCCCCTCAAGATACGTCTTTGGCATCGGCTGCCCGCCCGCATCCACCCAATTGGGCGCGGAGCCTTCGGGGAAATAGGGCCTGTGCGGGGCCACGCGGGTGATCGCGTCCACCTTGAAAAGCGTCTTGATCCCTTTGGTCACCATCGATCCGCGCGCCTCAGGCGGGGCCGCAAGCCTGTGCGTCTCGCGCAGCTGTCCTTGGGGGATGCCCCGCACACCAGAGGAGCCGAAGGCCCGCCGCGCAATGGAAATGGCATCGGGCGTGCCGCAGGCCGCAATCAGATCGGTGACTTTGCCGTCGCCCGCGGTGATGTGCAGATACTCATCAATATGGGCGACAAGGCACCAGTCTGCCCCGATCCCCTTGGCCACTTCGGGCAGATCGCGCATCGCCTGGCGCATGGGGTCTTTGCTTTTCTTGACCTGCATCGGCACCCGGTGGGCATGGCCCATCTCGTGCAATCGATCGACCATCGCAGCGGTTCCATCCTCACCGCCATAGGTAAACAGGATCACCCCGGCAAAGCCCATGGCCCGATGATGCGCCACCCATTCCAAAAGGAACGGCGCTTCATGCGACACGGCGGTCGCCACATAGGCCCGCGTGCTCATTCAGAGGCTCCGGTCAATCGTGGTCTTGGCCATTTTGCGCTGGGCGCGCCGAAAGGCGGTCTTGGTCCGCGCGACCATCTCTGGGCGGTCGCGTTCTTCAAAATAATGCGACAGAGACCCGCGATACCACGGCAGGCGACGCCGATCGCGATACATCTGGTAGAACTGATGCGCCGTCAGATCGCCCAGCGCGGCCTCCATCATAAGCGGCTTGAGCGCGCCGATCTTGCGCAGAAACACCGCGGATTTATGGCTGGAATACCAGCATTTCATCAAGGTCGTGGTCTTGCCCGCGCCCTTGCCCGCCAGCAACCGATCCACATGGTTTTGGTCGGGTTCAAAATACGGGTCATAAAAGACAAAGGCCCGCTCCACCCGGCCAATGGCATCGGCCGCATCGCCCAGGGGGAGCGTCCAATCCTGCCGCCGCCCTGTCAGATACCGCTCCTCCCAAGGCACTTTCGCCTCATCGAGGGTCGATTGCGGGTTGAAGGCCATCACATGGGCATTGGGCGCCAACTGACCAAACACCAGCGATGCAAACGCGCCCATGGAAGAGCCGGAAAAGACGCAGCGATCATAGCCTTCAAAGAAGCCGTCTTTGGCCATCGCCTGCATTTTTTCAATCAGCGTCGCATCGCGATACCAATTGGCCAGGTTGGCATAGACACCCAGGTGGCACAGCTGATTGTCGCGGGCGAATTTGTAGGCCCAGGGCAGGCGCGCAGGATCGCGATCATTGACGTTTGAGAGGTTGTCGAAGGTCACCATCAGGATGGGCCTGCGGCGTTTGACGAACATCATCGGGTGATGCGGATCGGCGTGAAGAAACCCCGACGCCGTGCCGCCCGGTCCGATCTCATCCAGCCACATCGGTTTGTCGATCTGCTCTGTGGCGGGGCTGGGGTCTGGCGTGTCCTTGGCGCTCATGCTTGCATGCCTCGCGCTATTCTGCGGCCTCTGCGCCGGCATCCCAGCGCACGGAGTAATCGCCCTGGCTCACGTTGGTGATCCGCTCATCCTTGACGGCATCCTTGCCCTTTTCGATGACGTAGTAGAGATACCACCGCCCCTGCATGCCCGCCCCGCGGACGCGCCGCCCCTTTTCGCCGGTATCGGGCGCGGGGCGCGGTTTTCCATCGTTCACATCATGAGGCACGGCCACGCATTCATGGAGAATGCAGCGCCGCGCGTCCTTCCAATAGCGCCAGACAAGTTCGGGGCTGAACTGATAAAACCCATGCCCGGCCCAGCCGGTGATCCCGTTGATCGAGATGAAAATCCCGCCGCGTTTGAGCATGTGAAACACGTTATCGAGCGCTTGCGGCGTGTTGTAGACATGCTCCAACGTGCCGCCATCAATGATCACATCGAATTTTGAGCGCAGCTTTTTGGGCAGCGGTTCATTCATGTCATGGACCAAATCGCAGTGTTCATAGGGTGAAGCATCGAGCGATTTCATTTCCGGATAGCCGATCTTGGTCAGAAACGTTTCCGAAAACCCGTCGTCCTGTTCATACACCGGAATGGCCGGATCAAAGCCCGCGCGGCGCAAATGCTGCCGCACGAAGCGGCGAAATTTACCTTTGATATGAAACTTCTGCCGGCCCAGCATGACGCCGGTTTTCTTACCCTCAACCAACCCGCGCGCGGCGATCAGTTGGGTGGCCAGCTGTGCATCAATACCCATGGATCATCTCTTTCGTGATCGGTTTGCCTGTCTGCTGGAAGAAACTATACATGTCCGTTGCCGATCTGGAAACAATCACTCACTCCTCTGCAAAATTCACCACAGACCCGTTGAAATTCCGTCAAGCCCCTGCGAAATCGGGCACGCCGCAATGAATACGTCCTTGCTTCATTCTTTTTCCAAGAACCTTGGGGCGGGCGCCCTTAACGCGCCAATGTGTCAAGCCCAATGGCGACGGGTTGCCCCAAAGAAAAGCGAAACGCTGGAACGAAACAAGGGCGCTAAGCGGACAAAGCAACCGTATGCGTATCGCGCAACAGAGCCGCGCATCGTCGGGCCGCGGTTTGGCGATCTGACTTGTGAGCAGCAGCGGTTTATCCCGGCTAAATCCGCAAACGACCCGAGCTATGCGCCTAGCTCAGCAAAATCGCCGTGCCGTGTGGGCGGCCCGACGATGCGCGGCGGCCCATTGGGCCTTGGTTCCGCGCCACTACGGATCACGGGCTCACAGGTTTAGCAAACGTCAGGATTGCGGACAAAGCTGCCATTTTCCAAAACTGACTTTTGCTGAGAAGCCAGTTCATGGTTTCCGAGAATCAGCATGCGATTTGGGCGGTGGGACTTACCAAGACCTATCGCACGCTGGTGAAAGTCGGTGTACGCTGGCACAGATCCCAAAAAAGATCTTCCCATGAGCGTTTGAGAGCCGATGTCCAGTATTCAAATGTTAGACCTGCTCGCGGCCGCAATAAAGCAAGGCGGTGTGGAGATCGTCGACCTCACAGAAACTCTGTCGCCTGAGTTTCCCGTCATTGAAATGCTGCCTCCGATGAAACAAGGGCGCCAGTTCACATCGGAAGTCATTTCGCAATACGATGATGCGGGTCCACGTTGGTATTGGAATAATATTTCCCTGTCTGAACACACGGGCACGCACCTTGACGCGCCAATTCATTGGGTCACAGGAAAGGACCTCCCGAACAATTCAGTGGACACGATTGCCGTCGAACAATTCATTGCACCTGCATGCGTTATTGATTGCAGCGACGAGGTCGCCAAAGACAAAGGGTTCATTCTGACGCGCAAGCACATTGAGGACTGGGAAGACACACATGGCGAAATCGAAGCCGGATCTTGGGTTTTTCTTAGGTCTGACTGGCGAAAAATCGCTGACCCGAAGAATTGGACAAATCGGAAAGCCGATGGTTCTCATTCTCCGGGACCAGACGTCGGAGCCGTAGAATTCCTCGTTTTTGAGCGCGATGTGCTGGGCTTTGGCACGGAAACCGTTGGCAGTGATGCAGGGCAGTCATTCTTGTTTGAGCCGCCATACCCCGTCCATGAAATCCTCAACGGACGTGGAAAGCTTGGATTGCAGTGCATGACGAGATTAGATCGTGTCCCTGCGAAAGGCGCTCTGATCATCGCGGCACCTTTGAAGATCCAAAACGGATCGGGCAGCCCTCTGCGGGTTCTGGCTATGGTGCCCTCTTAGTGACCTTGGGGATGCTCGGCGGGTTGGTTGATTCGGGCTCAAAACAGCCATTCGCCCCTCAGGCATCGTTGAGAAATATGTTAGATGGTGGCTCTGTGACCTTCATGGGCGTTCAGCCTGTGGACAAGTGAGCCGCGCATCGTTGGGCCGCGGTATGGCGATCTGACCTCAGACAAGCCGCGCTTTATCCCGGCAACATCCGCAATCCATCTGAGCTGTGCGCCCTGTGCAGCAAAATCGCCGTGCCGTGTGTGCGGCCCGACGATGCGCGGCGGCCCGAGGGCCTTGATCCCGCGCCGCTAATGATAACGGGCTCAAATGTCTGCCAAATGTCCGGAACGCGGACAAAGCGGTTTTTCTCAATCTTCAGACGAATGCCTGCCTTTGGGAGTAATCGTCTCGGTTAACACGCGACAAACCTTCAGTTAGTACTCTCCAACTACGTGGCATTTGTACTTTACGTGTAAGCAGTTAATCTGACTCCATGGACGCGATCGATGAGCTCAATCACTGGATGATGACAGAGGGCCGTTGTTCTAACGACCCAAACAAGGTAGTTTCGTATTTCTGCTCGACTTTGATCGATGCCGGCGTCCCACTTTGGCGTGTGAACATTGGTCAGCGGTTTGCCAATCCATTGCTTATTGCTTGGGGTGTCGTCTGGACGCCAGACGGCACGGAAAGCTACGATGTCACTCACGCACGTATGCTGACAGATGATTATGTGGGAAGCTCTTTCGAATATATCTTTAAAAACCAACGCCCTTTGCACAAGAGCCTACGTGACCTCGATCCAGAAAAAGACCACTCTTCCTATCTTGAATTCGCGGCTGCGGGAGGCACCGATTACTACGCGACCTCGTTGTACTATGGTGATCTTTCACAACACGGCTGCACATTTGCCACCCAATCAGCAAATGGTTTTTCGCTCGTACACTTGGAAATGATAGAGGCAGCCAAACCTGGGCTTTCGTCGGCGATGGAACCGATGACTATGCGCAAATCTTCGAAAAGCCTTCTCCGCACATATCTTGGGGACGGCCCCAGCGAAGCGGTTTGGAACGGCACCATTCAACGCGGAGAGCGCACAACACTAGAAGCCGTGGTAATGTTCACTGATCTACGCGGTTTCACGGCACTCTCCGACAATTCCAGCGAGAAGGATGTCTTTGATGCCTTAGATGCCTATTTCGAACTCGTAGTACAGGCCGTTGAAGAAAGGGGCGGTGACGTTTTGAAGTTCATGGGTGACGGCATTCTATCAATTTTCCCAATTTCGGCGACTACCAACGGACAGCATCAGTGCCGACAAGCGGCGCTCGCTGCCAAGGGAATGCTCATCGGATTAGCCGAACTCAATGATCGGCGCAAAGAGGACAGCAAGCCGCCGCTCGACATTGGTGTCGGGATAAATATGGGTCAGGTTAGCTACGGCAATATCGGCAGTCCTGGCCGGCTGGATTTTACGGTGCTTGGCGGAGCAGTCAATGTCGCCAGCAGGATCGAAGGTTTAACCAAATCCACGGGGCATCGGGTGCTCGTAACCATGGCAGTTGCCGAAACATCCCCAGAGCTGTTTACGGCGTGCGGATCGCATAAGGTGCGCGGGATCGCACACACAGTGGATCTTTTTTGTTTTTCCGACCTTAGCCTGTGACATACTAACCTCGACAAGAGATGTGATCTGCTTAACAGACATTCGAGCGGCTCGCAGCATACGGCACTTTGGGCTCAGAGTTCACATTGGGGGTTTGCAGGTCAGCCCAAAGATCTGCAGGGCCTGCCAATCCACCGAGCCCTGCTTCTTTCTTTTTCCAAATACCTCGAGGGGTTGGGGACTGGCCCCATTGATCAATGCACGACAGCGTCCTTCGGCGGCTCCTGGTTGGTCGATCCAACCCGGTCCCCGATCAGCAGCCCGTCCGCCCCGGCGGAGACCTCAACAGTGGATCCATCCAGAATGTCCCCGGCCAAGAGCGCCTCGGCCAGAGGATCCTGCAAGGCCTTCTGGATCACGCGTTTGAGGGGCCGCGCGCCATAGACCGGGTCATAGCCTTCATCGGCGAGCCATTTGCGCGCGCTGTCGTCGAGATCGAGTGTGATTTTCCGACTGCTGAGCCGCTTGAGCAGCCGCGCCATCTGAATGTCGACGATGCCGTCCATCTGGGCCCGCGCAAGGCGATCAAAGATCACGATCTCATCCAGACGGTTGAGGAATTCCGGCCGGAAATGCGCGCGCACCGCATCCATCACGTCACGCTTGGCATCTGAAGCATCCGCATCTTCGGCCAGCTGGCTCAGCGCCTGACTGCCGAGGTTCGACGTCAGAATGATCAGCGTCTGCTTGAAATCGACCGTGCGGCCCTGACCATCGGTCAGCACACCGTCATCGAGCACCTGAAGCAGGACGTTGAACACCTCTGGGTGTGCTTTCTCGACCTCATCAAACAGGACCACCTGATAGGGTCTGCGCCGCACGGCTTCCGTCAGCACGCCGCCCTCATCATAGCCGACATAGCCGGGCGGGGCGCCAATGAGGCGGGACACAGCGTGTTTTTCCATGAACTCGGACATGTCGATGCGCACCATCGCGCTGTCATCGTCAAAGAGAAACTCGGCCACGGCTTTGGTCAGTTCGGTCTTGCCCACGCCCGTGGGACCGAGGAAGAGGAACGACCCAAGCGGGCGGTTTTCATCATTGAGCCCTGCCCGCGCGCGGCGCACGGCGTTGGCCACGGCCTTGACCGCCGCGTTTTGCCCAATGACACGCTTGTGCAGCCCGTCTTCCATGGAAAGCAGCTTCTCCCGCTCGCCTTCGAGCATTTTTGCCGTCGGGATGCCGGTCCAGCGTTCGACCACTTGGGCGATCTGTTCGGGGCGCACGGCCTCTTCGACCATCACGCTGGTCTGCTCGGCGGTTTCCGCCTCGCTCAGCTTCTTCTCCAGCTCCGGGATCACGCCGTAAGACAGCTCCCCCGCCTTGGCCAGATCGCCCGCGCGCTTGGCGTTTTCAAGCTCAATGCGGGCGCGGTCCAGCTGTTCCTTGAGGTCGCGCGCACCGGCGAGCTTATCGCGCTCAGATTGCCATTTGGCGGTCAATTGGGCGGAACTTTCCTGTAGGTCGGCCAGATCTTTCTCCAGCTTCTCAAGACGGTCCTTGCTGGCGGCATCATCTTCTTTCTTGAGCGCCTCTGCCTCAATCTGTTTTTGCAGGATGTCACGGTCGAGCGCGTCGAGCTCTTCGGGCTTGCTGTCCACTTCCATGCGCAAACGGCTTGCGGCCTCATCCACGAGGTCAATCGCCTTGTCGGGCAGGAAGCGGTCGGTGATATAGCGGTTTGACAGCGTCGCGGCACTCACCAAAGCTGAGTCCGAAATCCGCACGCCGTGATGGAGCTCATATTTTTCCTTAATGCCCCGCAGGATTGAGATCGTGTCCTCAACCGTCGGTTCGTTCACGACGATGGGCTGGAAGCGCCGCGCAAGGGCGGCGTCCTTTTCCACATGCTTGCGATATTCATCGAGGGTGGTCGCACCGACGCAGTGCAGTTCACCGCGCGCCAGAGCGGGCTTGATCAGGTTGGCGGCATCCATCGCGCCATCGGTTTTGCCCGCGCCCACAAGCGTGTGCATTTCATCAATGAAAAGAATGATTTCGCCGGCCGCAGAGGTCACTTCGTTGAGCACGGCCTTGAGCCGCTCTTCGAATTCGCCGCGATATTTTGCGCCAGCAATGAGCGCGCCCAGATCCAGTGCAAGGAGGCGTTTGTTGAGCAGGCTTTCCGGCACGTCGCGGTTGATGATGCGGAGCGCAAGACCCTCGGCAATCGCGGTTTTACCCACACCCGGCTCCCCGATCAGGACGGGGTTGTTTTTGGTGCGGCGGCTCAGGACCTGCATGGCGCGGCGGATTTCATCATCGCGGCCAATGATGGGGTCAATCTTGCCCTCTTCGGCAGCCTTGGTGAGATCTTGGGCGTATTTCTCCAACGCTTCATAGGTGTCTTCTGCTGTGGCGCTGTCGGCCTTGCGGCCCTTGCGGACATCCTCAATCGCGGCGTTCAGCGTTTGTGCGGACACGCCACCTTGGTCGAGCGCGTCCTTGGCCGGGCTTTTCACAATGGCCAGCGCGGTCAGCAGACGTTCGGCGGGCACAAAGCTGTCGCCTGCCTTCTTGGCCAGTTTTTCGGCCTCAGCGAGGATCTTGCCGGTCTGACTGTCCATATAGACCTGACCAGTGTCACCGGTCACAACCGGGATCTTGCCCATGGCCAGATCCAGTGCCTGCACCACGCGCTCAGGCCTGCCACCGGCGCGTTTGATCAAGGTGCTGGCTTGCCCCTGATCATCATCCATCAAAGCTTTTAGTACGTGTTCGGGGGCCAGTTTCTGGTGGCTCTCCCGCATGGCGATCGTCTGGGCGGCTTGCAAAAACCCGCGCGAGCGCTCCGTGAACTTGCTCAAGTCCATGGTTTTTCTCCTTCTAAGCGTTCTCCCGTCGCCGCACCCAGTGTTAGGCATGCGTCTTTCGGGAACCTTAACGAATAAATGGTATCCCTTTGGCCCATGTTCAAGACTGCCTAAAAATTAGGCGGGTCAGCAGAATTTTGCCCAGATATAGCGGTCACCTCACGGTTTATCACAAGATTTCGCATTTTTTCGTGAACCCGTCTTCAACTCGGGCGCGGCGTTTCCATTTACCCAGCACGTCACGCCAAAAGGCCGTGGATGAAAGGAACTTATCCATGCGTATCAATGAGATGACCCTCACGCCGCCCGTCTACAACCCGGAAACAGGGGCGTTTGAGGCTGAGGCGCGGGTGACAGAGGCGGGCACGGTGTTTTCGTATCGCGTCAGCCATGTCTCCGCCCCCCATGCCGAGTTCGACACCGTGTCGCGCGGGCTAAAGGGGCAGGCGTTGATGCATCACAGGCAGTCCAAGGAGCGGACACAACGGCTGATCCGCGACACCGTGCGCGCCGCGATATCCCGCGCCAATTCGCCTGTGGTCGGTACGTTTCTGGCCGCCTGAGCGATTGCATCCCTTGACGGGGCGGGGTCCTGCCGCAACAAGAGCGCAGTTTTGACTGCTAAGGACCGCGCCCCATGCCAGATGACCGCCTGATTGTTGCAATTGACCTGCCCAATGCGTTGGAGGGGCTCAATTTCGCAGGGCAATTGGGCGACGCGGTGTCGTTTTACAAGATTGGTCTGGGGATGCTGACGGGCGGTGGGCTCGCGCTGGCGATGGAGCTGAAGCAGGACCATGGCAAGCGCATCTTTCTGGATATGAAACTGTTTGATATCGGCGCGACGGTGGAGGCCGCGGTGCGGGGTCTGGCGCAGTTCGATTTGGATTTCCTGACGGTGCATGGCGACCCGCATGTCATTCGCGCGGCCAAGGAAGGGGCCTCTGGCAGCACGTTGAAGATCCTCGGTGTGACGATACTGACCTCTTTGGACCGGGATGATTTGGATGCGGGGCTGATCAAGGACGGCGCGATCCCTGATCTTGTGACAGAGCGCGCAGGTCGGGCGTTTGAAGCAGGCGCGGATGGGGTGATCGCCTCTCCGCAAGAGGCCGCGATGATCCGGGCCTTGCCCGAGGCGGCGGGCCGGTTGATCGTGACACCCGGCGTGCGGCCCGCGGGCGCGGCCCTGGGCGATCAGAAACGGGTGGCAACGCCCGCGCAGGCCTTAGCGGACGGGGCCGATCATATTGTGGTGGGTCGCCCGATCCACGCCGCCCCCGATCCGGCCGAAGCCGCCCGCGCGATTTTGAGTGAAATCGCCTGACCGCGCTTTAGTGCATATAGTGGAGCCGGTTGAAACGTTCGCGGAGCGCGCGCGTGCGGGGGGCCACCTCCTGCGGCTTAGGCCCCAAACCATCACAGATGAGACGCGCAAGGTCGTTGGCATGGTCGGGCGTGACGCCCCAGCGGACCAGTTCGGGCGTGCCGATGCGCAGCCCGTTCATGTCGCCCGGCACCTCTGGCACAGGCAGGCCGATCCCACAGGCGAGGAACCCGGCCTGGCGCAAGGCTTTGGACGCGGCTTGCCCGCCGCCAAAGGGCGCGGCCTCCAGGGCGAATTGATGCGATGTGGTGAAACCCTGCGCCTTGGCAAAGACCGGCACGCCGCGCGCGTCCAGCGCGGTGGCCAGGGCGTGGGCCAGATCAATCATCGCGCGGGCGTAATCCGCCCCAAAGCTGCGCCAATCCAGCAGGCTGACGGCCAGCGCGGCGGATTTGGCGGCGTCAAAATTGGCGGTCATGCCGGGAAAGGCAATCCGGTCTAGTGCCTCGGCCATCTCGGCCTCATTGGTCAGGATCAGGCCGCCTGCCGGACCGCCGAGGCTCTTATATGTGCTCATGGTCATCATATGCGCGCCTTGATCCAACGGGTTGGACCAAGCGCCACCTGCAATGATCCCGCATTGATGGGCGGCATCGAAAAGCACCTTGGCGCCCACCTCATCGGCGATGTCGCGCACCGCGCGGACGGGATGTTCGAAGAGGTTGAGAGAGCCGCCCACGGTGATCAGCTTGGGCCGGTGCGTCTTTGCCATATCGCGCAGGGCATCAAGATCGAGCGTGTAGCCATCCGCATCAATGGGCGCGTTCAGGCAATTGAGGCCGTAAAGACCCGCACAGCCCGGACCGTGATGGGTGACATGCCCGCCAATGCTGGCCGGAGGGGCGATGATGGTGTCGCCGGGCTGACAGGTGGTCATGAACGCGTAGAGATTGGCCATCGCACCCGAGGCGACCCGGATTTCGGCAAAGCGCGCGTTGAACACCTCTGCCGCGAGCGTGGCGGCGATCACCTCAATCTCTTCGATAGCCTCCAGGCCCATCTCATATTTATCGCCCGGATAGCCCAGCGACGGGCGGGACCCGATGCCACTGGCCAGCATCGCCTCGGCGCGCGGGTTCATCACATTGGTGGCGGGGTTGAGGTTGAAGCACTCCTGTTCATGGATCTCGCGATTGTCTGCAACGAGCTGCGTCAGCCGGTCAAAAATCTGCGCGTCGCTTTGGGCCTCGGTGGCCGCCGTGATGGTGCGCACGCGGGTTTCACAGGGGTCGGGGACCCAGCTTCGATGGGCAAGCGTCATGGATCAGGCTCCTTTGTCTGTAAGGGTCATAATGTCTTGGGTCGACGCGAGGCGCAAAGCAGATTATCAGAAATTGAATTTAGAAAAACTCAACCTCAGCCATGCCCGTTTCACCGCCCAGACCCAAAGGACCGCCATTGAACGCCTTGCGCGCCTTTGAGGCGGCGGCGCGTCTGGGTGGGTTTTCCAAAGCAGCCGAAGAGCTGTGCGTGACCCCCGGTGCGATCACCCAGCATATCAAGGCGCTGGAGGAGTGGGTGGGCGTCAGTCTCTTTGAGCGTCGGTCCCACGGGGTGCGCCTGACATCGGCGGGACAGGGGCTGCAACCGGAGTTCACCGCGGCCTTTGACCGGCTGGGAGAGGCGGTGCATGCGTTGAAAGACGTGACAGACGCGCCGGTTGTTCAAATCGCGGCGCTGCCGAGTGTGGCGCAGCTTTGGTTGTCGTCCCGCCTGCCGCGTCTGAGGGCCGAAAACCCGCAAGTTCAGTTTTCCGTCACCGCGTTGGAGCAGCCCCCAAACCTCTTGCGCGAGATGTTTGACTGGAGCGTGTTTTTCGACCTGCCCAGTGATGGACCGGATGAGATCATTTTGGAGGAGGACGTGATCTTTCCGGTGTGCGCCCCTGAGATGGCCGCGTCTCTTGGTGGCGTAAATGATCTGGCGCAGCACACGCTTTTGATTGATGACACCTGGGCCGATGATTGGGATCTGTGGGCGCAGGAGGTTGGATGGGACCGCTCCTTTACCACGGCGAACGCGCGGTTTTCCCTTTATGCCCTGGCCGTGGAAGAGGCCCGGAACGGGGCGGGCGTGTTGATGGGGCATGAGAGCCTGGTTCGGGATGATATTGAGACGGGGCGTCTCGTTGCGCCCTTTGGTGGTCGTGTGAAAACCGGGCGCGCGCTGATCCTAACCTCCACGCCAAGGCGTCGCGCGATGGCCGACTCATTTGTGACGTTTGGGTAACACACGGGCGAAACTGCATTAACCTTTATGCGAATCCTTGATCAAATTGCCCTTGCGTGAGCGCGGGGGAAAGAAGGGTTTGCAAGGCCGCGAATCTCAGTTATACGCCGCGGTCATACATGCGCGTGCGGCCCGCCTTGGCCTGATCTTTCCAAAGGACATTCCTTTGGCTTGGGCGTTCCGCGACGCAAATTCGAAACGAAACGCCCGATTAAAGGTCTGAAAAAAATGGCTAATTCTCCTCAGTCAAAGAAGCGCGCCCGCCAGAATGAGCGCCGCTTCGCCGTGAACAAAGCACGGCGCTCTCGTATCCGCACCTATTTGCGCAAAGTCGAAGAGGCGATTGCCTCTGGCGATAAAGACGCAGCCCAAGCCGCATTGCAGGCGGCTCAGCCCGAACTGATGCGCGGCGTGTCCAAAGGTGTTTTTCACAAAAATACAGCAGCGCGGAAAATGTCGCGCCTGTCATCGCGTGTGAAGGCACTTGGATAAGCTATCCTAGCTGAATCCTTGATCAAAAAACGGCGGGCCATTTGGCCCGTTTTTTTTTGCGCCGTGGCAGACTCAGCAAACCGAGGGATTCTTTCTCGCCGATTCAAGTGTCAAGGCATAAGATCGGTTGCTGCCTCTTCGCAGCTACGGCTAATTTTGTCAGGCGAATCTGCAAGGGGGATTGGCTGCCACCTTCACTCCTCGGAGGCCGGCCCGTGGGACGACTGACCGTGAGTGTGACGCGCTTGCCGGATGACGGCAGGTGGGCCAAATCCAGACCTGAAGGACAACGCACGACGAGGTTGGCGTGACGGGGAAAACCGTCAACTCGTCGGGGCATAGCGTTGGTCTTCAGCTGTCCGATCCGGGGCGGAACCGCTGGTCGTTGAAACCGACCGGCATTGGTTTCGTGCGGAGTGGTCCACTGCGGCGTCGCCAGGGGCGGGTGTGTTTGACCCGTCTTTGCAAGGGAAGCCAGTCGCGGAATGGGATAAGATGACTTTGGAAGAATGGGGCACTGTTAAAAACGAACTCCGGGACACAGTCGGAGCGCATAACTTTACCAGCTGGATTGAACCACTGGAGCTGCGGGAAGTGAAAGACGGGGTGGCGATCTTTGATGTGCCGACCAATTTCCAAGGCAATTACGTATCGCAGAATTTCGGCGACAAAATTCTGTACAAGGTGAGCCAGGTCAACGCCGAGATCAAACGTCTGGAATTCAGCGTGCCGACCGTTCGGCGGGTCCATAAAGGGGCGGTAAAGCCCGTGGCCAAGCCCGGTCTGACCAAGGCGAAACCGGCCAGGACCAACGCGCTTGATGCGCATTTCCCGACGGCGCCCTTGGATGAACGGTTCACATTTGACCGGTTCGTCGTGGGCAAGCCCAACGAGTTGGCCCATGCCGCCGCACGTCGCGTGGCCGAAGGCGGCCCGGTGACGTTCAATCCGTTGTTTCTTTACGGTGGGGTCGGGCTTGGCAAAACGCACCTGATGCACGCCATTTCATGGGAGTTGCGATCGGCGCGCCCTGACCTCAATGTGCTGTATCTGTCGGCGGAGCAGTTCATGTACCGCTTTGTGCAAGCTCTGCGCGACAAGAAGATGATGGATTTCAAGGAAATGTTCCGTTCTGTCGATGTTCTGATGGTCGATGATGTGCAGTTCATCGCCGGCAAGGACAGCACACAGGAAGAGTTCTTTCACACCTTCAACGCGCTTGTGGATCAGAATAAGCAGATCGTGATCTCTGCCGACCGCGCGCCGGGTGAGATTGAAGACATGGAAGACCGGATCAAATCGCGCCTGCAATGCGGTTTGGTCGTGGACCTGCATCCCACGGATTACGAGCTGCGTCTTGGGATCCTGCAGTCAAAGGTGGATCGCTACCGCGCGGATTACCCGGACCTGCAGATGGATGACAGCGTGCTCGATTTCCTGGCGCAGCGGATCAGCACCAATGTGCGCGTGCTGGAAGGCGCGTTGACCCGGCTGTTCGCGTTTGCATCACTGGTGGGCACGGAGATCACACCGGATATGGCCCAGGATTGTCTGTCTGACATCCTGCGCACATTTGAGCGCAAAATCTCTATCGAAGAGATTCAGCGGCAGGTGTCGGATCACTACAACATTCGTTTGGCCGATATGATCGGGCCCAAGCGGGTGCGCAGCTTTGCCAGGCCTCGGCAAGTGGCCATGTATTTGTGCAAGCAGATGACCCGGCGGTCCTTGCCCGAGATCGGGCGCCGTTTTGGCGGCCGCGACCACACGACCGTTATGCATGGGGTTCGGCGGATCGAAGAGCTGCGCCATTCCGATGCCCAGATCGCCGAGGATCTGGAGATGCTGCGCCGCAGCCTCGAAAGCTAAGCCACGCACCTTGAGATCGTCTGCATTGTTTTTCAACAGTGCAGGCGTTTGACGTGTGATCGGGCACAAAAGGCTTGAGCGCGTACCCAAACTTGCTACGGTGCCCATCCCAACGCCGCGCATGCAGGGAGCAACGGCATGAAATTCAGCATCGAACGTGGAACCCTTCTGAAGGCCGTCGCGCAGGCGCAATCGGTGGTGGAACGGCGCAATACGATCCCGATCCTGGCCAATGTTCTGATCGAAGCCGAAGGCGACGGCGTGCAATTCCGCGCCACGGATCTGGACATCGAAGTGGTGGACAAAGCCGTGGCACAGGTGGAGCGCGCGGGCGCGACCACGGTGTCGGCGGTGACCCTGCATGAGATCGTGCGCAAGCTGCCGGATGGGGCGTTGGTGAGCCTGACCGATGATGGCGCGTCAGGGCGGCTGACGGTTGAGGCGGGGCGCTCAAACTTTGCACTCGCCACGCTGCCCAAAGAAGATTTTCCGGTGATGGCCAGCTCAGAATATGAATGCAATTTCTCAGCCAAGGCGCCGGAGCTGCGCCGGCTTTTTGACAAATCCAAGTTCGCCATTTCGACGGAAGAGACGCGGTATTACCTCAACGGTGTCTACATGCATGTCTCGGATGCCGATGGCGGTCAGGTGCTGCGCTGTGTGGCCACAGATGGCCACCGCCTGGCGCGGATTGACAGCGATTTGCCCGATGGGGCGGGCGCGATGCCCGGTGTGATTGTCCCGCGCAAAACGGTTGGCGAATTGCGCAAGCTTCTGGATGATGATGAGACGGTGATCGCGGTGTCGGTGTCAGAGACCAAAGTGCGTTTTGCCACGCCCGATATCACGCTCACGTCCAAGGTGATTGACGGCACCTTCCCCGATTACACCCGCGTTATTCCCACCGGCAACACCCGCCGGTTGGAGGTGGATGCCAGCGAATTTGCCCAGGCCGTGGACCGTGTCGCGACGGTGAGTTCTGAGCGGTCGCGCGCGGTGAAACTGTCGCTGGATGAGGATCGTTTGGTGCTGTCGGTGAACGCGCCGGACAGTGGTGCCGCAGAAGAAGAGCTGGCCGTGGCCTATGGCGATGACAAGCTCGATATTGGTTTTAACGCCAAGTACTTGCTGGAAATCGCAAGCCAAGTGGATCGCGAGAATGCGGTCTTCATGTTCAACTCCTCCGGGGACCCGACGCTGATGCGCGAGGGCAATGACACGACGGCCGTTTACGTTGTGATGCCGATGCGCGTGTGACCGCGGCCGGATGCCTCCGGCGGGAGTATTTTTAGCAAGATGAAGAGGCTTGGATGCCAGATCTTTATCTATCGCATCTGAGCCTTTCGTATTTTCGATCGCACAAAGCTGCGCGCATGGACGGCGACGGGCGGCCTGTGGCGATCTATGGGCCCAACGGGGCGGGCAAGACCAATATTCTGGAGGCGGTTTCGCTGTTTTCGCCGGGGCGCGGTTTGCGACGGGCGGCGGCAGCGGATATGGCGCGCCGGCCTGAGGCAATCGGGTGGAAACTGACCGGGCATTTGCGGTCACTGAGCCAGGTCCATGAGGTGGAGATCGAGGCGCAGGGTGAAGGCAGCCGACAGGTCAAGATTGACGGCAAAGCGGCCTCTCAGGTGGCTCTGGGGCGGATTGCGCGGGTGCTGTGGCTTATTCCGGCGATGGATCGGCTTTGGATTGAGGGCGCAGAAGGGCGGCGGCGGTTTCTGGACCGGATGACGCTGAGTTTTACGCCCGATCATGCGGAGGCGTCGCTGTCTTATGAAAAGGCGATGCGAGAGCGGAACCGGCTGTTGAAGGATCAGGTGCGCGACGGGCATTGGTACGTCGCGTTGGAGCGGCAGATGGCCGAGGCCGGGACTGCGATCCACCAAAACCGTGTCAGCGCGCTTTATCGGCTTCAGGAGGCGCAGAGAGAGGCGGACACGGCCTTTCCGACGGCGGAACTGGAGCTGACCCTGTCGGAAGGGGAAATGCCGGAGAGTGAGGCGGATTTTCGCGAAGCGCTACATGAAAGCCGGTTTCGCGATATCGCGGCGGGGCGGACCTTGGTGGGGCCGCATCGGGCGGATCTTTATGGGGTCTATGCCGCCAAGGGCGTGCCTGCGAAGGATTGTTCCACCGGGGAGCAGAAGGCGCTTTTGATCTCGCTCATTCTGGCCAATGCGCGGGCCTTGGCGGAGGATTTTGGCGCGCCACCATTGCTGCTTTTGGATGAGGTGGCCGCGCATTTGGATGCCACGCGGCGCGCCGCACTTTATGATGAGGTTTGCGCGCTGAAGGCACAGGCGTGGATGACGGGCACAGGGCCGGAGCTGTTCGCAGAGCTGGGCGAGAGGGCTCAAACGCTTGAGATCAACGACAATGGCGAGATCGTTGGACCATGAAACACCCGCCCCGGACGTGATCCGGGGCCTCCGCTTTTGAGGAACGAGGCCCCGGATCAAGCCCGGGGCGGGTCTCGCCCGAGGCAGGTGCGCAAACCACAAAATATTGTGCCAATCGCGTGACATTCCCCCCATAAATGGGTATAAAGAGGGGAAAATAATTGGGGTTCACCCGCATGGCAGAAGCAGCAGCAGCGCCCGAAGAATATGGCGCTGATTCGATCAAAGTTCTCAAAGGGTTAGAGGCAGTCAGAAAGCGTCCCGGGATGTATATCGGGGACACGGATGATGGCTCTGGTCTGCATCACATGGTCTATGAGGTCGTGGATAACGGCATTGATGAGGCTTTGGCAGGCCATGCGGACCGCGTGAACGTGACCATTCACGCCGATTCCAGCGTCTCAGTCAGTGACAACGGCCGCGGCATTCCGGTGGAGACCCATGAGGAAGAGGGCGTCTCTGCCGCCGAAGTGATCATGACGCAGCTGCATGCGGGCGGGAAATTTGACAGCAATTCCTACAAAGTGTCGGGCGGTCTGCACGGTGTGGGCGTGTCTGTGGTGAACGCGCTGTCGGACTGGCTTGAGCTGCGGATCTGGCGCAACGGGTCGGAACATGTGGCCCGGTTTGAGGGGGGCGATACGGTTGATCACCTCAAGGTCGTGGGCGATGCGAGCGATCGGAAGGGCACGGAAGTGCGGTTTCTGGCCTCTCTCGCGACGTTTTCCAACTTGGAGTACAGTTTTGACACGCTGGAGAAGCGGCTGCGCGAGCTGGCCTTCCTCAATTCCGGGGTGCGCATCATTTTGCGTGATGAACGCCCCTCCCCGGCGCTTGAGACGGAGCTGCATTACGACGGCGGGGTGAAGGAGTTCGTGCGCTACCTCGACCGCTCCAAATCGCCGATGATCCCGGAACCGATTTTCGTGACCGGTGAAAAGGACGATATCGGCGTGGAAGTCGCCATGTGGTGGAATGATAGCTATCACGAGACGGTCCTGCCCTTTACCAACAACATCCCGCAGCGCGATGGCGGCACGCATTTGGCGGGCTTTCGCGGCGCGCTGACGCGGGTGGTGCAGAAATACGCCGCCGAAAGCGGGATCGCGAAGAAGGAGAAGGTCAGCTTTACCGGCGATGACGCGCGTGAGGGGCTGACCTGCGTGCTGTCGGTGAAGGTGCCTGACCCGAAATTTTCCAGTCAGACGAAGGATAAGCTTGTCTCCTCCGAGGTGCGCCCAGCGGTCGAAGGGCTGATGAACGAAAAGCTGACCGAGTGGTTTGAGGAAAACCCCAATGAGGCCCGGATGATCGTCGGTAAGATCATTGAGGCAGCACTTGCCCGAGAGGCGGCGCGCAAAGCCCGCGAGCTGACGCGGCGCAAGACCGCGATGGATGTGAACTTCCTGGCCGGTAAGCTCAAAGACTGCTCCGAAAAAGACCCGTCCAAAACAGAGCTCTTCCTGGTGGAGGGCGACAGCGCCGACGATACGGGAGTAGCCGCACTCATCTTCGAATCACTCTGTGAGAGAACCTTGTGCCAGTAAAGTTTG
>JBCCDT010000003.1:0-67340 GCA_039030635.1 Pseudomonadota bacterium | reverse complement strand
TTGCCAAAGCTTCAGGGCGTGCACCGCGTGGCCCACGCCATCAAAGACCCCCGGGGTCAGCGACTGGAACACCACCCACACGCAAAACGCCCCAATCACCAGTGGCACCGTGACCCGCGACACGTGCCACAGCTTGCGCAACACTGCGCCCGCTGTTTGCCGAGATTGCATGATATCCCCCACGCCTAACCCAAATTTCCCACGTGGTCAGGCTAGGGGGGCGGCATTTCGAACCGCTTAACCTTTCAATTTGTCCGCAAAGAAAAAGCGCGCCCGGTTCGGGACGCGCTCTTGGATGTCGTCTTTGGTCGTGGGGTCAGACTTCGTTCATGATCTGGTCTTTGGCCACGCTCAGCAGGGCGTCCATCTTGGCGCGGATCGTGTCAGCACTGGCCAAATCGCCCAGATCGCCCGCGACTTTGCGCACGACGTCCTCAATGCCCGCCTCTTCGAAATCTGATTTCACCACTTCGATGGCATAGGCATCAGCCGCCTCGCCGGTCTTGCCCAAAAGCTCTGCCGCCCACAGCCCCACGAGCTTGTTGCGGCGCATCTCGGCCTTGAACTGCATTTCCTGATCATGGGCATATTTGTTCTCGAACGCGTTTTCGCGGTCATCAAAAGTGGACACGGGCGCGGCTCCTTCATTTGCGTTGCGTTGATACAAGATATGACCTTTGCAGACACGCCGTGCAAGGGCAGGGCGCAGGCTTTGGTTGTTCTTGCAAAGGCCTCTATGATGGCCTAGGACGCAAGCAAGCATATCGCGGCCCATTGGGCCATGCGATCAAGAGCTTTGAGGACCCAATGGCGCGTCGCAAGAAAATCTACGAAGGCAAGGCAAAGACACTGTTTGAAGGCCCCGAACCCGGGACCATCGTGCAGTATTTCAAAGATGACGCCACGGCCTTCAACGCCGAGAAAAAGGACGTCATCGAGGGTAAGGGCGTGCTCAACAATATGCTGAGCGAATACTTCATGATGGGTCTGACGAATGTGGGCATTCCGAACCATTTCATGAAACGCCTCAACATGCGTGAACAGCTTGTGCGTGCCTGTGAGATCATCCCTTTGGAAGTGATTGTGCGCAACTACTCCGCCGGGTCCATGGCCAAGCGGTTGGGCATGGATGAGGGCACCCAATTGCCAAGGCCCATCGTGGAATATTGCTTGAAAAACGATGACTTGGGCGACCCTCTTGTCACCGAGGAACACATCGCCGCCTTTGGCTGGGCCAGCCAGCAGGACATGGATGATATCCTCAGCCTCGCATTGCGGGTAAACGATTTTCTATCGGGCGTCATGTATGGCGTGGGCATCCGGCTGGTCGATTTCAAAATCGAGATCGGTCGCGTCTATGAAGGTGATTTCATGCGCCTGATCGTGGCCGATGAGATCAGCCCGGACAGCTGCCGTTTGTGGGATATTGAGACAGGCCAGAAACTCGATAAGGACGTGTTCCGCCGCGATCTGGGGTCGCTGACGGATGCCTATTCCGAGGTGGCCAAACGCCTGGGCGTCATGCCCAAGAGCGCGACACAGCTTTCACGACCGACGCTCATCAACTGAGCCATCGGTCAATTCCGCCTTGTGCAGGCAGGGCATTCAAAGGGGGCGAGCGATGAAAGCACGTGTGCATGTCATGTTGAAAAACGGGGTTCTGGACCCGCAAGGAGAGGCGGTGCGCCACGCGCTCGGCTCTTTGGGCTTTGACGGGGTCGAAGGTGTCCGACAGGGCAAGGTGATCGAACTGGATCTGGCCGAGACGGACAAAGCCAAGGCCGAAAAAGCGGTCAAAGACATGTGCGAGAAGCTTCTCGCGAACACCGTGATTGAAAGCTATTCGGTGGAGATCGCATGATGCATGCTGCCGTTCTTGTCTTTCCCGGATCGAATTGTGACCGTGACATGCAAGTGGCCTTTGAGGCCGCGGGCGCCAAGGTGTCCATGGTCTGGCATAAGGACACGGAGCTGCCTACGGGTGTGGATGTGGTCGGCGTGCCGGGTGGGTTTTCCTTTGGGGATTACCTGCGCTGCGGCGCGATTGCGGCGAACTCTCCGATTTGTCGGTCGGTGAAATCCCACGCAGAAAAGGGCGGCTATGTCTTAGGCATCTGCAACGGCTTTCAGGTGCTGTGTGAAACCGGGCTTTTGCCGGGGACGCTTTTGCGCAATGCCAAGTTGAAGTACATCTGCAAAGCCATTGATCTAAAAGTAGAAACCTCTGACAGCGCCTACACCTCTGGTTACGCAGAAGGCGACCAGATCACCATTCCGATCGCGCATCATGACGGCAATTACTTTGCCGATCAGGATACGATCACCGCGCTTGAAAGCGAAAACCGTGTGGCCTTCCGCTATGTGGACAATCCCAACGGGTCTCTTGGTGATATCGCCGGGATTTTGTCGGAAAACCGCCGCGTGCTGGGCATGATGCCTCATCCCGAACGGATGGCAGATCAGGTTCATGGCAACACCGAAGGGCGGATCCTGTTCAACTCTCTCGTGAGCGAACTTCAGACCGCGTGATCGCTGCGGGGATGTGACCGCTTGAGAGACGGGTCTCAGTGGCGTATTTTAAGGCTATGAGTACGTTGTCAAAATGGCGGGCCGCGGCGCGCAATCGTGCGGTATCGAGGTCACGCAGCCCGACATTGAGCTGGCGGGCGAGGTTTTCACTCATCGTACTTTTGCTGATCGCGGTGTCCACGATTGTGGTCACCAACAGATTTCTGACCGACCGTTTTACCGAAACGACCCGCAACCGTGCGGAGCTGCGGCTCGTGCTCTATGCGGGCAACCTGCTCAGTGAATTGCGCCAAAACGCGATTGTGCCGCAGCTTTTGTCGCGGGATCCTGCGCTGATCTCGGCCTTGACCAGCTCGGATTTCACCCTGTCCTCGCAGCGCCTTATCACGTTCAAAGAAGAGATTTCTGCCGCGTCGCTGACCCTTCTGGGGCGCGACGGGCGCGTGGTGGCGTCAACAGACCGGGAATCCATTGGCACGGTCTACAGCACGTCGCCTGTGTTCATCGAAGCGCTGCGTTCAAAAGACAATATTTTCAATGTGATACAGGACGAAAATGGCCGTTTCCGGTTTTTCTACTCACGCCGCGTGGAAACCCAAGGGTCGTTGGCCGGTGTGATCTTGGTTGAGGTCGATCTCAATCAATTTGAACAGGCCTGGGCGGGCATATCTGACGCCGTACTCGTCACCGACAGCCAAGGGCAGATCATCCTGTCGACGGAACCCAAATGGCGCGGGCTCACACCCGAAGAGGCTTTGGTCAGCACGCCCCCCACAGGCGCCATTCAGCGCGCTATCCAAGCCACGGCCGATTGGAATGCGGTGCCACCAGACGCTTATGTGCGCGGTCAGGCGGTGATGCGCAATGACGGGCGGATCGCGTTTCGCGGCTGGCGGATTTCAAGCTTCACCACCTATTCCAGTGTGCGCGAACGGGTGAACGGCGTGCTGGCGCTTGAGATTATGGCCTTTGCCATTTTGCTCGCACTTGCCTTCTATTTTCTGAACCGGAAATCGACGCAGCGCATGGCCGTGGCGCAGCGGGAATCGGCAGAGCTTCGCCAATTGAACATGCGCTTACAGCGGGAAATCGCCGAGCGTCAGAGGGTGCAAGAGAACCTCGCCGTGGCCGAACAAACGCTTGCCCAAAGCTCCAAATTGGCGGCCTTGGGCGAGATGTCAGCGGCGGTCAGTCATGAGCTCAATCAGCCACTGGCCGCGATGAAAACCTATCTTGCCGGCGCGCGCCTTTTGCTGACCCGAAACCGCCCGGATGAGGCCGTGTCATCGTTCCAACGCATCGACGATTTGATTGAGCGGATGGGCGCGATCACGCGGCAATTGAAATCCTATGCGCGCAACTCTGGCGATGATTTGGCCCCTGTAAATATGGGCGATGCGCTGCATTCGGCCCTTGCGATGATGGAGCCGCAACTGCGGCAGCGACAGGTGAAGATCACCCGCTCAATCCCGGATGAAGCCGTGGTTGTCATGGGGGATCGGATTCGCATCGAACAGGTGATGATCAACCTCTTGCGAAACGCGCTTGATGCCACCCAATCAGCCCGCCACGCGGAGGTCGATATCATCCTCGCGGCGGGGGAGACGGCCTCACTGACGGTGCGCGACAATGGCACCGGGCTTGAGGACATCGAGAACCTGTTTGAGCCCTTCTACACCACCAAAGAGCCGGGTGAGGGGGTCGGACTTGGCCTTGCTATTTCATCGGGCATCGTGAACGACTTGGGCGGGCGCCTGACGGCGCGCAACGCTGCGGCAGGTGGGGCTGTATTTGAGATGCAGCTGCCTATTTTGGCACAAAGTTCCGCCGCGGCAGAGTAAAAAGGCTGAGGGAAACGCCTCAGCGGTTTGGAGAGCAGATATGCCGAACGCCATGAAAATCGCTATTGTCGACGATGAAAAAGATATGCGCCAATCCATCAGCCAGTGGTTGGCCCTGTCAGGCTATGACACCGAAGCCTTTCCCAGTGCCGAAGATGCGCTGAAGATCCTCGGGCCCGAATATCCCGGCATCGTCGTGACCGACATCAAGATGCCCGGCATGGATGGCATGCAGTTTCTGAAGAAGTTGATGGGCTCGGACAGCTCTTTGCCTGTGATCATGATCACCGGCCACGGCGATGTGCCAATGGCGGTGGAGGCGATGCGCATCGGCGCGTTTGATTTCCTGGAAAAGCCGTTCAACCCCGACCGCATGAATGAGTTGGCCAAAAAGGCCTCGAATGCGCGACGCATGACATTGGATGCCCGCGCCTTGCGGCGTGAACTGTCCGATGGTGGGCAATTGATGCGCAAACTGATTGGGGCCAGCCCGGTGATGGAACGCCTCAAAGAGGATGTGCTGGATCTGGGGCAGGCCGACAATCACGTATTGATCGACGGCGAAACCGGCACGGGCAAGACCCTTGTGGCCCACGCCCTGCACGCGGTTGGCGCACGCGCGGGCAAGAAATTCGTGCTGGTCCCCTGTGCCGCGCTTGAGGATGACGCGCTGATCAAGCGGCTCTTTGGCCCGATGAACCCCGAAGACAACCAACTTCCCGCCGTCGAAGAGGCGCGCGGCGGCACGCTCGTCCTTGAGGATATTGAGGCGCTTTCAGATGCCGCGCAGGCGCGTTTGCTGACCTTTATCAACGATGAGGGCACGCCACCCGAAACGCGCATCGTGGCCATCTGCAACCTCCAGGAACAGGATCGCACCTGCGAAGATGCCCTGCGGCCTGACCTGTTTTATCGCCTTGCGTCTTTGCGCATCACCATCCCACCGCTGCGGCAGCGGGGGGAGGATATCCTGACGCTGTTCACGCGGTTTTCCGATCAATTCGCCGAAGATTATGGCTGCGAGGCCCCGCAAGTGAACGCACAGGAGGCCGCACAGCTTTTGCAGGCGCCATGGCCCGGCAACGTGCGCCAGTTGATCAACGTGGCCGAACGCGCCGTGCTACAGGCGCGTCGGGGTAGCGGCACGATTGCCTCGCTGCTGATGTCAGACCACCAGGAAATGCAACCGGTCATGACCACGGAGGGCAAACCCCTCAAGGAATATGTCGAGGCGTTTGAGCGGATGTTGATCGACAACACGATGCGGCGGCACAAGGGCTCCATTGCCTCCGTGATGGAGGAACTTTGCCTGCCACGCCGGACACTCAATGAAAAAATGGCCAAATACGGCTTGCAGCGCGCCGACTACCTTTAGGGATGGCGTTCATTTCGCCTGCGCGCGAGATTTTCATTGAAATGTCACACCCACCCGCATTAGGTGTGGTTTATCGCATGGCGTCATCGCCGCGCGATTGAGAGTTTCGCTGCTTCCAGCCTTCGACGGATCAGATATCCCGGGGCGGGGCAGAACGATTAGGCCGGTAACATGGCTGACATATTGCCCGGTGGCCGCAGATATGACGGCTTAGGGCACAGATTGGCACCTTTTTGGTGCCGGAGACGAAGAACCGCGATGAAGCGCGTGCAACAATCTCAGGCCCTGTGCCCCGGCGTTCGGGAAGAACGCCGAGATTGCGCGCCGTCGATCGCCCCAAGGACAATGCCGCCACCAACTGCCAGCCCATTGAGGCGGGCCGTTCGTGCGCGTGCTGATGATACCCAAACATGGCAAAAAAAATGCTTATCGATGCCACCCACGCGGAGGAAACCCGCGTCGTGGTGGTGGACGGCAACAGAGTTGATGAATTTGACTTTGAGTCCGAAAACAAACGCCAGCTTGCTGGCAACATCTACCTCGCAAAAGTAACCCGGGTTGAGCCGTCGCTTCAGGCGGCCTTTGTGGATTACGGTGGCAATCGCCACGGCTTCCTTGCGTTCTCTGAAATCCATCCGGATTACTATCAGATCCCCGTCGCGGATCGTGAGGCGCTCTTGGAAGAGGAGCGCGCCTATGCCGAGGCGATGCGCGCCCGCGATGATGAAGAAGACAACAAGCCCAAACGGCGTCGCGGCTCGAAGGCGGCCAAGGCCGATAACGATGATGCGGTGACGCAGTCTGACGTGGTCGACGGGATGGAAACCATCGACCTTGATGAAGACGCCGAGGCGAACAGCGGTGAAGCCGGCAGCGAAGGGGAGGGACTCTCCCCCATGACGACCGTGGCCGAAACGCCCGTAGAAACGCCCACCTCTGATGACGATGAGGGCGAGGCGGTTGAAGCAGAAGAGCCTTCTGATGACAGCACGGATGACAGTGCAGAAGAGACGGCTCAAGAGGACGCGGAAGACAACGCCTCAGACAACGCCTCTGACGATAGCTCAGATGATGACGACGACGACGAGGATGACAGCCAAAGCAACAAGCCTCGCGGCCGTGGTCGCCGTCGGGTCCGGGGGCGCAAACGCTCCAACGCCGCGGAAAAGGACGAAAATATCGAATCGGTCGCAGATGATGATGACCACGATGACATCCGCCCGCCACGCAAACCGCGCCCACGCCGCTACAAGATCCAGGAAGTGATCAAGGTTCGCCAAATCCTTCTGGTGCAGGTCGTCAAAGAAGAACGCGGCAACAAAGGCGCGGCCCTAACCACGTATCTTTCGCTGGCCGGGCGGTACTGTGTGCTTATGCCCAACACAGCACGCGGGGGTGGCATCAGCCGCAAGATCACAAATGCCCCCGACCGCAAGAAGCTTAAAGAAATCGCCAATGAAATTGACGTGCCGCAGGGGGCTGGTCTGATTGTCCGCACCGCAGGCGCAAAGCGTACGAAATCTGAGATCAAGCGCGATTACGAATATCTGCAACGCATGTGGGAACAGATCCGAGAGCTGACGCTGAAATCGATTGCACCTGCGCAAATCTACGAAGAGGGCAACCTGATCAAACGCTCGATCCGCGATCTGTATAATCGTGAAATCGACGAGGTGTTGGTCGAAGGTGAGGCGGGCTACCGCGTGGCCAAAGACTTCATGAAGATGATCATGCCGTCGCACGCCAAGAACGTGAAACATTACGGCGATGCGCTCCCGCTTTTTGCACGCTACCAGGTGGAAACCTATCTGAGCGCGATGTTCAATCCGACGGTGCAGCTTAGATCCGGGGGATACATCGTCATCGGGGTGACCGAGGCGCTTGTGGCGATTGACGTGAACTCAGGCCGGGCCACCAAGGAAGGCTCCATTGAGGAAACCGCGCTCAAGACCAACCTGGAAGCCGCCGAAGAGGTGGCGCGCCAATTGCGCCTGCGGGACCTCGCCGGGCTCATCGTGATCGACTTTATCGACATGGATGAACGCAAGAACAACAACGCCGTTGAAAAGCGTTTGAAGGACCGCCTGAAATCAGATCGTGCGCGCATCCAAGTGGGCCGTATCTCTGGGTTTGGCCTGATGGAAATGAGCCGTCAGCGGCTGCGCCCCGGTATGATCGAGGCCACGACCCAGCCTTGCCCGCATTGTCACGGGACGGGTCTTATCCGGTCGGATGACAACCTCGCCCTGTCGATCCTGCGCCAGATCGAGGAAGAGGGCGTGCGCCGCCGGTCGCGTGAGGTTCTGGTCAAATGCCCGGTGGGTATTTCCAACTTCCTGATGAACCAAAAGCGGGAGCATGTGGCCCAGATTGAGGCCCGCTACGGCCTGTCCGTGCGGGTTGAGGGCGATCCCGGGCTCATCAGTCCCGACTTTTCCATCGACAAGTTCAAGACCGCCACGCGCGTTGTGCCAGAAGCCAGCGCCACCGTCGTGTCCGTCGACAGCTCTTTGATGGATGAGATCGATGAGGACGAAGAGACACAGGTCGAGGACACCGCTCCAACCCCCGAGGACGGCGAGGACGACAAGCCCAAAAAGCGCCGCCGCCGTCGTCGTCGTCGTGGACGCGGCCGGTCCGAGAATGCCGAGGATCAGCAGGAGACGCCTGACACGGTCGAAGAGGGCGCCCCGCAAGACGAGGCTGAGGTGACCCAGGAGGCAGAGACCTCCGAGACGGTTGAAGCTCCAGAGGAAAAACCCAAACGGAAACGGGCACCGCGCAAGAAGAAAAGCGATGCGCCTGAGGCCGATGAAGCACCCGCAGCGGAACCCGAGAGCGCCGAGGAGACAGCGGAGCCCGACGCGGTGGAGGAGAAACCCAAGCGCAAACGGGCGCCACGCAAGAAAAAATCTGATGCAGACACGGCTAAGGTCGCAGAGCCTGCAGCAGAGGAGGCCACAAAGCCAGTGTCAGAGCCAGAACCTCAGCCTGAGCCTGAGCCGACACCGGAGGTCGTCGTGGAGCCTGCGCCAGAGCCTGCACCTGAGGCTCAGGCGGAGCCAGAGGCCGATCCGGAACCCGCCAAGCCAAAGCGCCGTGGTTGGTGGTCAAGCGGTCGGAAATAAAGATTTAAGATCAATGGCCTGGGCGAGGTTTTTCACCTTACCCAGGTCAGCCGCCTTGCTTTCGAACGCGGTAGATTGCGTAATCTTGGGCTTGGTCCTGACTGATCAATTCATGGCCCGCTTCAACGCAAAAATGGGGCACATCGACAATAGCAGCCGGATCATCCGCCCAAAGTTCAATGATCTCACCCGACGCCACGGATTTTAACCGCTTGCGCAGTTTCAAAACTGGCAAAGGGCACAGCAGGCCCCGGGCGTCGATGGTGTCAGAGGGATCCATAAGGGGCAAATAGTCCCGGTGTTACAAAACGTCCACAACCTTGTGACCGGTGACCCCGTGACGGCGTCTGCGTGATGCTCTAAGTGTCCAAACATGTTCGGAATAGAAATCATCGATGCGGCCCTTTTGCCGGCCATGTTCGTCGCCCTGGCGGCGGGTCTGATTTCGTTCCTGAGCCCATGCGTCCTGCCGATTGTGCCACCCTATCTGGCCTATATGAGCGGCGTGACCCTCAATGATCTGTCCTCAAGCGAACAGCCGAGATCGCGTGCCGTGGTGCCCGCGCTGTTCTTTGTGTTGGGCCTGTCCACGATTTTCCTGATGCTGGGCTTTGCGGCGTCGACCTTTGGTCGCGCGATCCTTGAATATCAGGGGTATTTCAATGTCTTCGCGGGCATTGTTATCATGTTTTTCGGGGTCCATTTCATCGGAATCTACCGCATCAAATTCTTGGACCGAGAGGCGCGGATTGATGCAGGCGACAAAGGGGGATCCTCCTTTGGGGCGTACATCCTCGGCCTGGCCTTTGCGTTTGGGTGGACACCCTGCATCGGTCCGCAGCTTGGCGCCATCCTGTCCTTGGCCGCGCAAGAGGCCTCAGTCAGCCGTGGCACTGTCCTCTTGGGGGTCTACGCCCTGGGGCTGGGCGTGCCATTTATCCTGTTCGCGGCGTTCTTGCCCCGCCTTGGTGGCCTGCTCAGTTGGATGAAACGCAACATGGACAAGATCGAAAAGGTCATGGGTTTGTTGCTCTGGACCATTGGTCTTTTGATGCTGACCGGCGGTTTTGCCAGTTTCTCTTATTGGCTGCTTGAGATGTTTCCCGCGCTCGCGCTCATCGGTTGAGCCTTACTCTTGCCCAAAAGCTGGGGTATCGTGCACCTCTAAAGAGGTGAGACATGAGCAGCCCCACCCAAAACCCAGTGCGCCGTCGCCGCGTATTCTATATTCCGGGGTATGATCCTATTCATCCCCGCCGCTACCGTGAGCTCTACCGCAAGGAGGGGGCGGAACAGGCGCGCGTGTCAGGATACGACATCGAGCTCAAGGCCAAATCCGGGGCAGGGCGTTATGGTTGGACAGTGACTGGACACATCGACGGTCAGCACACCGAGGCAGATTTTGAGGTGCTCGTTTGGTCCGATATTGTACGCGACAGCATGGATACGGGCATCCTGGGCACCTATGCCGCACTGGCCAAGACGGCCTGGGTGTACATCACGTCCGGCGCGCTCTTTCGGTTGATGCGGTTGCGCAAGGGGCCGGTGATTGCCGCGCTCTATCCTGTTGGATTTCTGCTGGTGCAATTGGCGCTTGCGCTTTTCTTGGCCTGGTGGGCCGGACAGCTTTTGTCGCTCGTGCATCCTTGGTTGGCCTGGGCAGGGTTGATCCTGGTTCCGTTTGTGTTGGAATGGTTCCGCCGCAAGGACAACAAGTTTTTCGCCTATTACCTGATGCATGACTACGCCTATTCCGCCCGCCATCGCGGGGCGGAGCCACCGGAATTGGAGGCGCGTATGGCGGAGTTCACCCAAGCTCTGACCGCGGCCATGGCGGAGGATATCGACGAGGTGCTGGTGATCGGCCATTCCTCTGGCGCGCATCTCGCGGTGTCTGTGCTCTCCGATATGATCCGCGCCGGCGGGGCCACCAAGACCACACCGGCGCTGTCCTTTCTGTCCTTGGGGCAAGTGGTGCCCATGGTGTCCTTTCTGCCAGAAGCCCACCGGCTGCGCCGCGATCTGAATTTCCTCAGTGCGCGTGATGAACTGACGTGGATTGACGTCACAGCGCCCGGTGATGGCTGCGCATTCGCCTTGTGTGATCCTGTGAGCGTGAGCGGTGTGGCACCTGCGGGACAACGCTGGCCCCTGATCTTGTCGGCGGCCTTCACCCAAACGCTGAGCCCGGCGCGATGGAAAGAGCTACGGTGGCGGTTTTTCCGGCTGCATTTTCAATATCTCTGCGCCTTCGACCGTCCGCGCGATTACGATTACTTCCAGATCACCGCAGGTCCGCTTACCTTAGGCGCGCGGTATGAAAACCGTGCACCCAGCCCCAGCCGCATAGACACCCCTGTCAACCGCTTCACTGAGATCACGCCATGAGCGCGCAGAGGTCAGACAACGCCACCGGCTGTCCGTTTTCTGATCCACCCATTCAGCCGCCTAAACCCCCGTCACGACAGGGCAGGGTGTCTTTGTGGCGGTATCTGAAGCTTTTTCGACAAGATATCCTGTCGGCCCAACCTGCACGGCTCTACCGCGCCTGGATGGCGGAGTTTCGCACGCCGTTTTTTCGCTCTTATATGTGCAATCAGCCAGAACTGGTGGATCTGGTGCTCAAAGGTCGCCCTGATGATTTCCCCAAATCAGATCGCATTCGCGAAGGGCTGACCCCGCTCTTGGGCAACTCGGTGTTTGTGACCAATGGAGAGGTCTGGCGCAAACAACGCCGCATCATCGATCCTGCCTTTGAGGGCGGACGGTTGCGGGACACGTATCCCGCCATGCTGGCCGCCAGCCAATCCGCAGTGGCGCGCATGGAGGCGCAGGCGGATGGCAAACCTCAAGAGATTGAGGCGCAAACCAGCCACGCCGCCGCCGATGTCATCTTTCGCACGCTCTTTTCCATTCCCATTGAGCATGAGGTCGCAGCACAGGTGTTTGAAGAGTTCCGCGCCCATCAACGCACCCAGCCCGTGGTCAATCTGGGCGCGCTTTTGCCATTGCCGCGGTGGTTTCCTCGGTTTCACAAATCCAAGACGCGGGAGACGGCAACGATCATTCGACGCCTGATCACACAGCTGACCGAAGCCCGCATGGCCGAGATTGAGGCGGGTGACGCGCCCGACGATCTGGCGACCAAAATCATGACAACAGCGGACCCTGATACCGGCGCGCGGTTTGACACCGAAGAGATGGTCGACCAAGTGGCGATCTTCTTTCTGGCAGGCCACGAAACAAGCGCGTCCGCCTTGGCCTGGGCGCTTTATCTTTTGGCGCTTTATCCTGAGTGGCAGACGCGTCTGGCCGAAGAAGCCCAGGCCGTCTACGGCGCCGCCGAGCCGGATTTTTCGCAAGTGGGCAAATTGCGCGTGGCGCGCGACGTCTTCCGCGAAACCCTCAGACTTTATCCGCCCGTTCCGATGATGGTTCGTGAGGCGACCCGTCCCGAACGGTTTCGGGATCGCGACGTGCGCGTGGGCTCCCAGATCGTGCTGAGCCCATGGCATCTGCACCGCCATGAACGTCTGTGGGAGCGGCCGGATGATTTTGATCCCGCCCGATTTGACACCGAGAATGGCAAAACCTGCCTGCGCGAGGCCTATATTCCCTTTTCAGCCGGTCAGCGTGTCTGCACCGGCGCAGGCTTTGCGATGATCGAAGGCACGCTTTTGCTCAGCATGTTGGTGCGGGCCTGTCGGTTTGAGCTGGTCCAAGATCGCCCTGCCATGCCTGTCGCGCATTTGACCGTGCGGGGCAAAGACGGTGTGTGGCTCAAAGTGACCAAGCGGGCGGGCTGAGCGGATCCATTTTCTTGAAAGAAAATGCGCAGAAAATTAGAATTTTCCAACGCAGAATTTTCAAAAAAATTCTGTGGCCCTTACACCGACAGTCGCGCGGAATGCGCGCCGCGTTCTCTATACGGGGTCGTATTGTAATGCGACCGGTAACATTTGGAAAAATGTGATGGGCTGGCAAAGCCACAGGCAAGGGCCACATTGATCACCGTCATATCCGTCTGCATCAACAGATTGCGCGCCTTTTGCAGGCGCAATTCCATGTAGTAGCGCTTCGGCGACCGATTGAGATAGCGCCGGAACAGCCGCTCCAACTGCCGTGTCGACATGCCCACTTCCTTGGCCAAAAGGGCTGGGCTGATCGGCTCTTCTATATTGGCCTCCATCATCTGGATGACCTGGCTGAGTTTGGGGTGACGCACGCCGATCCGGGTGGGCACCGACAGGCGCTGCGTGTCCTGATCGGTTCGGATTGAGGCATAGATCATCTGATCAGCCACGGCATTGGCCAGCTTTTCACCGTGTTGATCCGCGATCAGTTTCAACATGAGGTCAATCGACGACGTCCCCCCGGCCGTGGACATGCGATTGCCATCCACCACGAAGACCGATTTGGTCAGTTCGACCTCATCAAACTCTTCGGTGAAACTGTCATGGTTTTCCCAGTGGATCGTGGCCTTTTTCCCGTCCAGCAGACCCGCCCGCGCCATCACATAGGACGCCGTGCACAAGCCCCCCACGGCCAACCCGCGCCGCGCCTCGCGCCGGAGCCAGCTGAGCATCTTTTTGGTCGCGGTCCGCTGCACATCCGTGCCGCCGCACATCAAGAGCGTGTCATCGCGGCCCAGCTCTTCGAGCCCCATATCGAGGTGAAACCGTGTGCCGGCAGAGCATTCCACCGTCTCTCCACCCTCACCAACAAACAACCAGGAATAGAGCGTCTGATCCGCCATGCGATTGGCAATCCGCAAACAGTCAAGCGCGGCGGAAAAGCTGAGCAAAGAAAAGTTGTCGAGCAGCGCAAACACGAACCGTCTGGGCGCGCCCTCTCGGACAACATCCACCTTTTCCGGTTCCACCTGCATTTCGACTCAATCCTGTCACGTCGCGCCAATGGATCGAGTTTCACGAAACTTTGCGGTTTGGCAAGAGTTTGGACGCCGAAACGCCCGGCCGGGCCGCCTTCGCATGCGGCAACTCACCTATGGCCTTGCGCGGCGCGGCCCGCTATAGGGAAATCTGGTTTTTAACGCGGAGAGACCTCATGACCGAGTGGCACAAGACCGATTGGCGCAAAAAGCCCCGGATCCAGATGCCGGATTATACGGATGCAGACAAGCTGGCGCAGGTGGAAGCGCGGCTGTCACAATTTCCGCCGTTGGTTTTCGCGGGTGAGGCGCGACGGCTGCGCAAAGCCCTAGGAGATGCCGCCCGTGGTGACGCGTTCCTGCTGCAAGGGGGCGACTGCGCTGAGGCGTTTGATCAGTTCTCGGCAGATGCCATCCGTGACACGTTCAAGGTCATGCTCCAGATGGCGATGGTCCTGACCTACGGCGCCAAGGTGCCTGTGATCAAAGTGGGCCGTATGGCCGGTCAATTCGCCAAACCGCGATCTGCCCCCACGGAGGTGGTCGATGGTGTGGAATTGCCCAGCTACCGTGGCGATATCATAAATGAGTTGGACTTCACCGAAGCGGCCCGTATTCCTGACCCTGAGAAAATGCTGCGCGCCTACACGCAAGCGGCGGGAACGCTGAACCTGCTTCGCGCGTTTTCGACCGGCGGCTATGCGGATGTGAACCAGGTCCATGCCTGGACGCTTGGCTTTACCGAATCCGAGAAGGCCGAGAAATACCGCGATATGGCCAACCGCATCACCGACACACTGGATTTCATGAAGGCGGCAGGCATCAATGGCGGCAGCGCGCACACGCTGCAAACGGTGGATTTCTACACCAGTCATGAAAGCCTTCTGCTGGAATACGAAGAGGCGCTGACCCGGCTTGATAGCACGTCGGGCAAATGGCTTGCGGGCTCTGGCCATATGATCTGGATCGGCGACCGCACGCGTCAGCCTGATGGCGCCCATGTGGAATTTGCCCGCGGTGTGCAAAACCCCATTGGCCTCAAATGCGGGCCAAGCATGGAAGCCGATGACCTCAAACGCCTGATGGCCACGTTGAACCCCGAAAATGAGGCTGGTCGACTGACCCTGATCGCGCGGTTTGGGGCAGGGAAGGTGGCAGAGCATCTGCCGCGTCTCATTCGGACGGTGCGCGAGGAAGGCGCCAATGTGGTCTGGGTCTGTGATCCGATGCATGGCAACACGATCAAGTCCGGCACGGGCTACAAGACGCGGCCCTTCGATGCCGTGTTGCGCGAAGTGCAGGAATTTTTCGGTGTTCATCGCGGAGAGGGCACCATCCCCGGTGGCGTGCATTTCGAGATGACCGGCCTGGATGTGACCGAATGCACCGGTGGTATGCGCGCCGTGACCGAAGAGAACCTGTCAGACCGGTATCACACCGCCTGCGATCCGCGTCTCAATGCGTCGCAATCCTTGGAGCTGGCATTTTTGGTGGCCGAAGAGCTGTCCGCCCTGCGGGTCAGTCGCCAAGACAGCAAGGCCGGGTAAACCCCCGGCCTTCTGGTCAGCACGCCAGTCAGGACGCCGCGCGTTAAAGGAACTCGAAATCGTCGGGGCCAATCAAGGCGGCGTCGACGCCCTCAAGTTTGACACTGCCGCCGTCAAAATTCACGCGCGCGCCCCCGGATTCGTCTTCGACAGACACGCTGGATTGTCGCACGCCGACAAAGCGCAACGTGTCCACCCCGTCTTCGAAATCGCCAATCCGGTCATTGCCGTCATTTTTGCGAAACACGAACACGTCGGCGCCGCCGCCACCATTGAGGATGTCCGCATTCTTGGCGCCGTCCAGAATGTCATCGCCGCCCGATCCGTCGAGCCGGTTGGCCTTGTCATCGCCGCGCAGAACGTCGTCGTGCTTGGAGCCTTTGAGCCGCTCAATCCCCGCCAAACTGTCCCCTTCGGCATCGCCGCGGAACCCTTTGCCGGTGGCCAGGTTGACGGACACGCCCGACGGCGCACTGGCATAAGACGCCCAATCGGCATCGCCTTGACCGCCCACGATCTCATCGGCACCGCGTCCGCCGAGGATCAGGTCATTGCCACTGCCGCCTTTGATCAGATCCTGACCGCCTTTGCCCTTCAGTACGTCCGCGCCATCAAAGCCATAGATCTCATTGCGCGAGTTGGTGCCGGTGAGCGAATCCTTGAAGTCTGATCCGCGCAGATCCTCAATGCTGATATATTGATCGCCCGCGGCATCGTTTTGCGATCCTTTGCGCGTATCGAGGTTCACCGTCACGCCGCCGTCACTGTCACGATAGGAGGCCGTGTCACGATTGCCGCTGCCACCGTTCAAGCGGTCCGCGCCCGCGCCGCCTTCAAGCCGGTCATTGCCGCCAGCCCCGTTGAGCGTGTCATTGCCATCGCGGCCTTTGAGGATGTTGTCGCCGCCATTGCCGGTGATGTTGTCGTTAAACCGCGTGCCAGAGACACGTTCAATGCCGGTGAATTTATCGCCCTGCGCATGACCGCCTGTCGCGGCGTTGGCCCCAAGATTGACGCGAATAGCCGCGCCGGAATTGCTGTAATCGGCCACGTCATTGCCACTGCCGCCATTCAGACGGTCAGCGCCACCGCCACCGACCAGGATGTCATTGCCGGCAGCCCCATTGAGCGTGTCATTGCCCGCCCAACCATCCAGCGTATTGTTGATCTCATTGCCGGTGATGCTGTCATTGCCTTTGCCGCCGCGCGCATTCTCAATCACCGTGCCCTTGGCAATGGAGAAGTTGCCCTCAAACCCGCCGACATCAGACAGTTCCCCGTCATTCAACGTCAGGGTCTGCGCCATGTTGTAGCTGCGCAGATCGATCCAATCCACGCCACCGGCATCATAGACCGTCAAGAACGGGTCATCATTGACGGTGAAATCATAGGGACTGTCGGGCTCAGTGGTGCGGAACCCATAGACGGTGTCGCCGCTCTTGTAATTCGGGTCGGCCCCGTATTGCAGGTGCAGCGCCTCGTAATCCAACAGCAGGAACGTGTCGGGATAACCAATGCCGGTGCTGCCACCAGAATCGGACGGGTCAAAGTAGCTCATCACCGTGTATTGCTGGCTGTCCTGGATAAAATCCGCGTCGTTTTGATATGTGATATTGCGGCCGGGCGCGGCGTTGTAGTCTGACGGGTGTTCGAGGCCAAGCGCATGGCCCACTTCGTGCAAGAGCACATAGTTCACGAATGTGCCAAAGCCTGTCGCACCGCCAGAGCCGCCCGCATTGTTCAACCATACATCGCCTTGCACCGCGCCGGGCGCGCGATTTCCGGGCAGAAACGCATAGGCCCCCGCGCCGTCATTGAGGTCATAAGCCCCAAAGAGGATGGTCGCGTTGTCGGACCGGCCGTTGCCGTCGTCCACACGTTCAATATTGGCGCCGAGAACATCGTCAATATAGGTCATGGTCTCAACCACGGCCTGATTTTGGCGCGCAGAGAGCGGCTCAGTGGTGTTTTGCTGGTTGGCGGGATCGTTGACCAGCGTGTCCCGGATGGCCCAGGTCACGGTCGTGGGTTCGCCCGGTTCGTTGTTCCAGGCCGTACCACCCGACAACAGCGCGCCAGCACCCATTTCAATGTCGTAAGAGGCCTCACTGCCGGTCACCACGGTGACGCCATAATCGCCGGTTGAGGCGTCATTATAAGCGCGCACATCAATGTAGTAGGTGCCGGTCTGATTGGGCGTGAATGTCACCGCACTGTCGCGGCGATTGTCGTCATCATTGCTGGCGATCTGCTGCCCGCTGTCGTCGCGGATGCGCAGGAACGGGTCGGTCAGGCGATCCCCTTGGGCCCCGATCCCGGCCAGTGCGATCGTGTATTGTTGGCCCCCTTGCAAGTTGACCGCGATCCAATCGGACCGATCATTGCCACCAGCCAACGTGCCGTGAAAGCTTTCGTTGACCGCCGTGCGCGCGTTCGTATTTGCATTGCCGGCTGCGTCGCCGTTTTCATTGCGGGTACGGGTGGTGGGCACTGGCATAACTGTCACCTCTTTGTGGTCGCGATCTTGGGGCAGGGCGACCCCTGCAAAGCGATGTATCGCGGCCTTTATTGTCAATTCTGTGGCCATTTAGGCGGGTTTCGATGCAACATCCAAGGCGTAACCTGTCGCAGGGCCTATCAAGCGGGAAACCACTTAACATTTTCTGCATTTTGGCCACGAACTCAGACCCGACCGAGCACCGCATCTCAATTGATTGCGCTCCTAGCGGGTTGGAGGAAGTTGACCAAGAAAAACCCCGCGTCACTTTGCAGTGCGCGGGGCCGATCACGAAGACTGGGCTGCGTCAGTCCGGTAACACAAGCCTGAGATAGGTGGGCTGTCCCGGTTTCAACGGGGCAAGCCGTGGTCCTTTGAGAGCGGTCACAGAGCCTGTCTGCCCGGGCCGTGCCGGTGCTGAGTGTGTCCGAGTGGCGCTTGCCTGCGCAGAGGGTTTGATGCTGGAGATCGGGTCTTGGGTCGTCCGGACCACCGACACCGGATCGACCCGCATATGCCGAAAGGAAAACCGACGCGGTGTCTTGCCCACCGCACCATGGGACACCAGGCATCCGATGGCGCGGGTCACATCACCGCGTTCGTCCCGAAGCGGCAAAATCAGCAGTTCGGCTTCAAGTTCCGGACGACGAAATGCACCCGGCGATACCAGCGTTGCCCGCAAGATGCCGGGCATCTCAAAAACCTTCTGAAGGTTGTGCGCCAGCTCATCACGCGCGTCCGGCAGGACCATCGCACTCAGAGGCATGCCGCGGACATCCATCCCCAAAAGCTCCGCCAGCTGGGTGCCCGCGACGCGAAATCGGGCCAGACCCGGCGCGATCTGTTCCAAAATGAAGGTGCGCGACAACATCCCGGCAATGCCTCTTGGATCAATGTCGGCGCGTCGCGGAAGATCCAGGTCCTTGCGTGTTGCGTTCCAATAGCGCAGCAAATCGCGGCTGTCAGTGCGCGGGGCGGTCTCGGCCGGAGTGGCCCGTTTGACCAGGGTCTTGATCACCGAAGAGGCTGATGTTTGCGCCTCTTGCTGGATTGTATCCTGACCGGAACGCCCATGTTTATCGCCCAAAAAAGGAATGTCCGTCATCACTCAAACCTCACATCTAAAAGTTGAGAACAATTTGACATAGTTTTTCAAATAATGGTCGCAAATTGCGAAGTCTGGTTAATGATCCATCGCGGCCACCATGCCTTGCTTGCCCTCTGACGGGGCATTGACTAAAGCGGAGGAGACAGGGCCGCGCCGGCGGCAGACGGGGAGGGACCGCGTGCTGAAATCAATGACGGCATTTGCCAGTGCGCAAGGAACCGAAGGCGCGCTGAGCTGGGCATGGGAGATGCGCAGCGTCAATGGGAAGGGCCTTGATGTGCGCCTGCGCGTGCCGGATTGGATCCCCGGTCTTGAGCAGGGCCTGAAGGACAAACTGACGAAAGTGTTGGATCGGGGCAATGTCTCTCTCAGCCTCAAGGTGACGCGTGAGGATAGCGCGGGCCGTTTGGTGGTGAATGCACAGGCACTGGATGACGTTTTGGGCGCGATAGAAACCGTTGAGACCGCCGCGATGACCAAAGGTATTTCGCTGGCGCCCGCCACGGCCGCAGACGTGCTTGCGGTGCGCGGTGTGGTCGAAACAGGCGGCACAGATGAGGATGCGACCGCCCTGGCCAAAACGCTGATGACGGATGTGGGGCCGGTGATTGACGCCTTCGTCGCCATGCGGGCCAATGAGGGCGCGCGGCTCTTGGTGGTTCTGAACGCCCAAATCGACGAGATCGACGCCCTGACCGCGCGCGCCACCACCCTGTTGACCACCCGGCGCGAGGCCATGGATGCAAGCTTTCAAGCTGCGCTTACCCGCGTGATGGAGGGGTCCGCCCCGGCCGATACCGGTCGGGTCGCACAGGAAATCGCCTTGCTTGCGGTCAAGGCGGATGTCACCGAAGAGCTTGACCGTTTGCGCGCCCATATCGCGGCCGCGCGTGACCTTTTGGCGGCGGGATCGCCGGTGGGGCGCAAACTGGATTTCCTGGCACAAGAGTTCAACCGCGAGGCCAACACCTTGTGTTCCAAATCTCAGAACACGGAGCTGACCCAAATTGGTCTGGCGTTGAAAACGACGATCGATCAGATGCGCGAACAGGTGCAGAATGTGGAATGACCCTGCATGGGGGCGCTGCCCCCAAACCCCCGGAGTATTTTTGGCAAGATGAACGAGGGGGGATCCGGGATGAGCGTACGGCGTGGATTGCTGATCATACTGTCGTCTCCGTCAGGGGCGGGCAAATCAACCTTGTCGCGGCGGCTTTTGGAGTGGGATCCGTCCATTTCCTTTTCCGTGTCGGCCACCACCCGGGCCCCGCGCGACGGTGAAGTGGACGGGCAGCATTACCACTTCATGACGAAAGAGGCGTTTCAGACCGATGCGGCCAATGGTGACATGCTCGAACATGCCGAGGTGTTCGGGAATTTCTATGGCTCCCCCAAAAGGCCGGTTGAGGCCGCGATCCGTGACGGTCGCGATGTGCTGTTTGACATTGATTGGCAAGGCGCGCAGCAAATTCAGAACTCGTCTTTGAGCCAGCATGTGCTCTCGATCTTTATTCTGCCGCCTTCGATCGCAGAGCTGCGCCGCCGGTTGGAAGGCCGCGGTCAAGACAGCGCCGAGGTGATCGCCACCCGCATGAAGAAAAGCTGGGATGAGATCAGCCATTGGGCCGAATATGATTACGTTCTGGTCAATGATGATCTCACGCAAACGGATGCCGCGCTCAAGGGAATCCTGACAGCCGCCCGGCTTGGCCGGCACCAACAACCGGGCTTGAACGACCACGTGCGCGCGCTTGCCCGCGAATTTGAGGATATGTCATGACCGTGTTTACCTTTGAAGGCCACACACCTGAGATCCATGACGACACCTGGATCGCCCATGACGCCAATGTCATCGGCAACGTGGTGTTGGAGGCGGCGACATCCGTGTGGTTTTGCGCCACCTTGCGCGGCGATAACGAGGTGATCCATGTGGGCGCGGGCAGCAATATTCAGGAAAACTGTGTGCTGCACACGGATATGGGTTTTCCACTGACCATCGGTGCCGGGTGTACCATTGGCCACAAGGTGATGCTGCACGGGTGCACAATCGGGTCCAACACCTTGATCGGGATGGGGGCCACGGTGCTCAACGGGGCCAAGATCGGGGACAATTGTCTAATCGGGGCCGGGGCCTTGATCACCGAAGGCAAGGAGATCCCGGATGGATCCTTGGTGATGGGCGCGCCGGGCAAGGTCGTGCGCATGTTGGATGAGGCCGGGATCAATGGGCTGAAGCTCAGCGCGCTTGGCTATCAAAACAACATGCGCCGGTTTCGCGACGGGTTGAGCGAAGCGTGACACCGAGGCGATGAACACTGATGCCATATCCTCTCTTTTGGGTGCGCTGCCGCTGCCTGCGGTGCTGATCGGCCGGGGGGAGCGTGTTCTGGGCGCCAACGCCTTGGCGGCCAAACTGCTTGGGGACGGCTTGGTGGGGCGGCATTTCATCACCGCGCTGCGACAGCCTGCGATCCTGGATGCCATCGAAGGCAGCTTGCGCGACACCGCCATGCGCACAACGCGCTACCTGTCCAATGACGCAAGCCAGGACACGGCCTTTAACGTGACCTGCTCTCCGGTTCAGACCGATGCAGGGCAGGGGGTTTTGGTCTGCTTTGAGGATGTCACCCATCTGGAGCAGGCGCGGCAAATGCGCCGCGATTTCGTCGCCAATGTTAGCCATGAATTGCGCAGCCCGCTCACGTCCCTTTTGGGGTTTATCGAAACGCTGCAGGGGCCTGCCCTGGGGGACAAGGATGCAACGGAGCGGTTTTTGAAGATCATGGCGGGGGAGGCCGCGCGGATGGAGCGGCTGGTGCATGATCTGTTGTCGCTCAGCCGCGTGGAAGAACAGCTGCGGGTGCGGCCCACGGATTTGGTGAACCTCTCAGATATCGTTGTGACCGTGATACACGCGCTCAAAACCATTGCCAGCGATCAAAACGTGACCGTGGTGACCGATCTGCCGGAGGCGCCGATTGTGGTGCTGGGCGACGGCGATCAATTGCAGCAAGTGACCACCAATCTTTTGGAAAATGCGATCAAATATGGCGGGCGGGACAAGCAGGTCTTCGTCAAAGTCGCCACCACCGAACAGGATGCCACGCTGCGCGCCTCGGCGGCCATCCTGTCGGTCAAGGACCAGGGGCCGGGCATTGATCAGGTGCATATCCCGCGTCTCACAGAACGGTTTTACCGCGTCGACAACCACCGGTCCCGCGAAGTGGGGGGGACGGGTTTGGGACTGGCGATCGTCAAACATATCATTGAGCGCCATCGCGGTCGTTTGCGGGTCGATTCGTCCCTAGGCCACGGCACGGATTTTCGGGTCGTGTTGCCGACAGAATCGCAGGTCAATTCCTGACCCACAGTGCTGTGACAGGCCCATGACACGGAAATTTTTCAATGTGATCATAGACCTTTAGAGGTGTCATAAAACTGTTACGTAACTGTAACAAAAGCGTTGTGCACCGGGCGTAGCCCATGCGCACCGCCATCACCTGGAATGGCACAATGTTTACAGGAGTTTCCCATGTCCAAAGCAAAGCTGACCGCCTCAACGCTGGCGATCATTGCTGTTTCTGCCACAACCGCTGCTGCCCGTGACAACGTGCAGGTCGCTGGTTCGTCCACTGTTCTGCCCTATGCATCCATCGTGGCGGAGCTGTTTGGTGACAACACTGATTTCCCGACGCCGGTGGTTGAATCCGGTGGCTCCTCGGCGGGCCTGAAGCGGTTCTGCGAAGGTGTTGGCGAAAACACCATCGACGTGGCCAATGCCTCCCGCGCGATCCGCGAGAAAGAGGTCAAGGCCTGCGCGGAAAATGGTGTGACCGACATCATCGAAGTGCGCATCGGGTATGACGGAATCGTCTTTGCCAGCCAGCAAACTGGCCCTGCCTTCACCGCTTTTGAGGCCTCTGACATCTTTAACGCCATTGGCGCGAAAGTTCTCAAGGACGGCGCGGTGGTCGACAACACCCATGAGACATGGTCCGAGTTCAACGCCGACCTGCCGAATGTGGACATCGCCATGTTCATTCCGGGCACCAAGCACGGCACGCGCGAAGTCTTCGAAGACAAGGTTCTTCTCAAAGGCTGCGAAGACACCGGTGCCATGGCGGCCATGATGGAAGCCGGCATGTCTGAAGATGACGCAGAAGATGCCTGCCTCGATGTGCGTCAGGATGGCAAATCCGTGGACATCGATGGTGACTACACCGAAACGCTGGCCCGCATCGACGCCAACACCAACGGCATCGGCGTGTTTGGTCTGTCCTTCTACGAGAACAACCAAGACAAGTTGAAAGTGGCCACCATGGGTGGTGTTGCGCCGTCCACTGAGACCATCGCATCGGGCGTCTATCCGGTGTCGCGTCCGCTCTTCTTCTACGTGAAGAAAGCGCATATCGGCGTGATCCCTGGCCTGAAGGAATACGCACAATTCTTCACGGCTGACGAAATCGCAGGTCCGGGCGGCCCGCTGGCCACCTATGGCCTCGTGTCTGACCCCGAACTGGCCGACACGCAGTCCGCGATTGCCGGCGAACAGACCATGGGTTCCGGCTCCTAATCGATATGCGAAAAAGATTGGCCGGGGGCGACAGGTTCGCCCTCGGCACACCAAAGACAAAACCAAGCCGGTGTTGGCTTTCTGGGGGACAAGATGCCGCTGATTTGGCTCATAATGGTGGTGCTCGGGATCGCGGCCATCGGGTTTGTGCTGGGCCGAGGCCGGGCATTGGCCAACGCAGGCGGGCAAATCCGCAATCTGCACTCGCTTCCCTCATATTACGGCTGGAATGTCGCCCTCAAAGCACTGGTGCCTGCCTTTGGCATCCTTGTGGTTTGGTTGATCGCACAGCCGCTTTACGTCTCTAACTCTGTTTCTGCGACACTGCCCGACGCCGCCGTGGCCGAAGGCTCCACACGCGGTCTGGTGATGGCAGAGGTCCGGCGCACCTCGGACGGGCTCGACAACGCTGTCGCTGGGGGGTTGATGGACGAAGACTTTGCGCGCAATGCCCGCGCTGATCTTGCAGATGTCACCCAACGGCTCAAAGACGCGGGCCAGATCGTGACGGCGCAGATCACGCAACCGATCCTGCGTGCCGCGCAGACCTATCGCATGATGAATGCGACCGGTTACCTTTACATGTCCATTGTCGTGATCGCGGTCGCGGCTCTTGGCTTTCTGATTGCCCTGCGCGAAACAACCGCTGAGTTCCGCGCCCGCAATGTGGTGGAAAACGGTGTGCGCGCCTTGCTGATTGGGGCTGCGTCCATCGCCGTTCTGACGACGCTTGGGATCGTGTTGTCGCTGGTCTTCAACACCTATGAGTTTTTCACACTTTATCCCGCCTCTGAGTTCTTTACTTCCCTGACATGGGCGCCCAGCTTTTCCGGCCGTGGCGGGGGCTCTGACCTGGGCATCATCCCGCTGCTTTGGGGAACGTTTTACATCTCGATCGTGGCCCTGGCTGTGGCGGTGCCCGTTGGTTTGTTCGCCGCGGTTTACCTGTCTGAATACGCCTCGCCCAAGGTGCGCGCCATCGCCAAACCTATGCTCGAAGTGCTGGCCGGGATCCCGACCATTGTCTACGGTCTCTTCGCGCTTTTGACAGTCGGGCCGCTGCTGGTGTCGGTCTTTGGCGACAGTGGGCTGGGGTGGATGCAATCCGGCACCGCGGTGATGACCGCCGGTCTGGTCATGGGCATCATGCTGATCCCCTTTGTCAGCTCTTTGTCCGACGACATTATCAACGCGGTCCCGCAATCGATGCGTGACGGGTCTTACGGCCTGGGCGCCACGAAATCCGAGACGATTAAACAGGTGATCCTGCCTGCCGCCCTGCCGGGCATTGTGGGCGCGATCCTTCTGGCCGCCTCCCGCGCTATTGGCGAGACGATGATCGTGGTTCTGGGGGCAGGGGCCGCGGCCAAGCTGTCACTCAACCCGTTTGAGGCGATGACCACTGTGACCGCCAAGATCGTGAGCCAGCTCACAGGGGACGCCGATTTCGCCTCGCCCGAGGCGCTTGTTGCCTTCGCGCTAGGTATGTCGCTTTTCATCATCACACTCGCACTCAATGTCTTCGCCCTCTACATCGTGCGCAAATACCGGGAGCAGTACGAATGACCGACATGCCCATGGAAACCAGCCCGGTCAAAGCGTCGCTGACGACCTCTGACGCGCGCACGAAGAAGCGCAACGCGGCTGAGACACGGTTCAAAGCCTATGGTATTGCCGCGATCCTGGTTGGCATCACCTTCCTCGTGGTGCTCGCTGTGGCGATCATCCGCTCCGGTATCCCGGCCTTCACTCATACGGTGGTCGATGTTGAGTTCACCGTCAGCCAAGAGCAATTCGACGACGCCGAAGGACAGCTGTTCAAGACCAAAGCCTATTCGCAGCTTTTCATCGCGCGCCTGCAAGAGCAGTTGGAGGAAAAAGGGCTAGAGGTCGCCTTTGACGAAAAGGCGATTGAGCGTTTGATGGGCAAGGTGGGCGCTGATATCCGCGAGTTTTACCGCGAAACGCCGGACGCCCTGGGCAGTCCGCAACGGTTTGAGTTGTCGGCCTCATCGCGTGTCGATGGCTACTTCAATGGCCGGGTCACGCGAGACACGCTGGTGGATAGCCGGTTCCTGCAGGTGAGCGATCTGGACCTCGTGGATGCGCTCTATGAGGCGGGGATCATCAAATCCGCGTTCAACTGGAATTTCATCACGGGAGCGGATTCGGGCGTGGACAATCCCGGCGGGGCAGGGATCGGGGCCTCGGTCATCGGGTCGTTTTTCATGATGCTGGTGGTGCTGTTCTTGTCGCTGCCCATTGGTGTGGCCGCGTCCATCTATCTGGAAGAATTTGCGCCAAAGAACCGGTTTACGGACCTCATTGAGGTCAATATTTCCAACCTCGCCGCCGTGCCGTCGATTGTCTTTGGTATCCTGGGTCTCGCCGTGTTCATTCAATTCATGCATCTGCCGCAATCGGCGCCGCTTGTGGGTGGTCTCGTGCTGACACTGATGACCTTGCCCACGATCATCATCTCGACGCGGGCCAGCTTGCGCGCTGTGCCGCCCTCCATCCGGGATGCGGCCCTCGGGGTCGGGGCCTCTAAAATGCAGGCGGTGTTTCATCATGTGCTGCCTCTGGCGATGCCGGGGATTTTGACCGGGACCATCATCGGATTGGCGCAGGCCCTGGGCGAAACCGCACCTTTGCTGCTCATCGGCATGGTCGGATTTGTGGCGCGCGGATACCCCGATGGGATTGTCGCCGGCTTCACCGATCCCAATTCCGCCATGCCCGCGCAGATCTACACTTGGGCGTCGCGCGCCGACGTGGCCTTCTACGACAAAGCTTGGGGCGGGATCATCATCCTGCTCATTTTCCTGCTCTCCATGAACATCCTCGCCATCATTTTGCGTCGCAAATTTGAGCGCCGCTGGTAGGAAAGGACACAACAGATGTACGATACACCAACGACGGAGCGTGGCGTGATCAGCAACGACGTGAAATTCACAGCCAAGGGCGTGCAGGTCTATTACGGCGACACCCATGCCATCAAAGATGTGGACGTGGAGATCGCGGATAAAACCGTGACCGCCTTTATTGGGCCCTCAGGCTGTGGCAAATCCACGTTCCTGCGCTGCCTCAATCGGATGAACGACACCATCGATATCTGCCGGGTCGAGGGGGATATCCACCTCGATGGCGAAGATATCTATGACAAGCGCGTCGACCCGGTGCAGCTGCGCGCGAAGGTGGGCATGGTGTTTCAAAAGCCCAACCCGTTTCCCAAATCGATCTATGACAACGTGGCCTATGGCCCGCGCATTCACGGTCTGGCCCGCAACAAGGCGGAGCTAGACGAGATCGTGGAGAAATCTCTGCGCCGTGGCGCGATCTGGGACGAGGTGAAAGACCGGCTGGATGCGCCGGGCACGGGCCTCTCCGGGGGTCAGCAGCAGCGGCTTTGCATTGCCCGCGCCGTGGCCACCGAACCTGAGGTCTTGCTGATGGATGAGCCCTGTTCGGCGCTCGACCCGATTGCCACCAGCCAGATCGAAGAGCTGATGGACGAGCTGCGCGCCAACTATTCTTTGGTGATCGTGACCCACTCGATGCAACAGGCCGCGCGGGTCAGCCAGAAAACCGCATTCTTTCATCTTGGCAACCTGGTGGAGTTCGATGACACAAGTCAGATCTTCACCAACCCCAAGGACGAACGCACTGAAAGCTATATCACCGGCCGGATCGGTTGAGGACAGGACCCATGGACGACACACATATCGCATCAGCCTTTGATCGCGACCTTGAGGCGCTTCAGGCGCAGATCATGAAAATGGGCGGTCTGGTGGAAGACGCCATTCTCAAGGCCGCCACATCGCTGGAAAAACGCGACGAAGAACTGGCCGAAGAGGTCCGCCGCGCGGACAGCGCCATTGACCGGCTCGAAGAGGTGATCAACGAAGAGGCCGCGCGCGTCATCGCCATGCGCCAGCCGATTGCCGTCGACCTGCGGGTGATCTTGACCGTTCTTAAGGTTTCATCGAACCTCGAACGCATCGGTGACTATGCCAAGAACATGGCAAAACGCACCACCGTTCTGGCTGGTATGCAGCAGGTCAATGGCTCTGCCGCCTCGATCCGGCGCATGGCCAAAGAGGTGGAGCGGATGCTCAAGGACGTGCTGGACGCCTATATCCAACGCGACGCAGAGCTGGCCCATGCCGTGATCATGCGCGACGCCGATGTCGATCAGATGTACAACGCCCTCTTTCGCGAATTCCTGACCTTCATGATGGAAGATCCGCGCAACATCACCGCCTGCATGCATCTGCATTTCATCGCCAAAAACACCGAACGCATGGGCGACCACGTGACCAATATTGCCGAACAGGTGATCTATCTCGTCACGGGCGAGACACCCGATGAAAAGCGCCCCAAGGAAGATCAAACCTCGATCGATGCCGATATCGCCCCGAGCTGAGCCGCACATGTCAGGGAGGCCCATTATGGCCCAACAACAACCCAGTGTGTTACTTGTCGAAGATGAACCCGCGCAACGCGAGGTCCTGGCCTACAACCTGGAGGCTGACGGCTTTCAGGTGACATCTGCCGAGAACGGCGAAGAAGCGTTGCTTTTGGTGGATGAAACAGCACCCGATATCATTTTGCTCGATTGGATGTTGCCGAATGTGTCCGGGATCGAGGTGTGCCGCCAACTCAAAAGCCGCAGCGCGACCAAAGGCGTGCCGATCATTATGATTTCTGCGCGCTCCGAAGAAGTGGACCGGGTTCGCGGTCTTGAGACCGGCGCGGATGACTACGTGATCAAACCCTATTCTGTGGTCGAACTCATGGCACGGGTGCGGGCGCAACTGCGCCGGACACGGCCCTCTGCGATGGGGGAACGGTTGGAATACGCGGACATTGTTCTGGATTCTGAGACCCATCGCGTCACGCGCGGCGGCAAGGGGTTGAAACTGGGCCCGACCGAATTCCGCTTGCTGTCGACCTTCATGGAAAAACCCGGCCGCGTCTGGAGCCGTGAGGCATTGTTGGACCGGGTGTGGGGGCGTGACATCTATGTCGACACCCGCACCGTAGACGTGCATATCGGGAGGCTGCGCAAGGCGCTTTGCCTGCATGGCGGGGAAGATCCGCTGCGCACTGTGCGTGGGGCAGGGTACGCCTTGGGCTAGGCGGCAAGCGCTAAAATGACCTGTTTGAAAGCGCCGCTTGGCCCTATACATGTGTGAGAGATGATTTCGCATTGGAACCTGCCATGAGCCTAGATACCGCGCCGCTGAAAGCCAAAGACAAACCCGACCTTGGATCATTTGACTGGGAAGATCCGTTTTTCCTCAATGATCAGCTTTCCGAAGAAGAGCGGATGATCGGCGACAGCGCGCGCTCCTTTGCCTCCGAGGTGCTGGCGCCCAAAGTGATCGATGCCTTCGCGCAAGAAACCGTGGATCCTGGCATTTTCCGCGAAATGGGCCAGATGGGCCTTTTGGGCACGACGATCCCCGAAGAATACGGTGGCCTTTCTGCGGGCTATGTCAGCTATGGCGTTGTGGCGCGGGAAATTGAGCGCGTCGACAGCGGCTATCGCAGCATGATGAGCGTGCAATCGAGCCTCGTGATGTATCCGATCTACGCCTACGGCTCCGAAGAGCAGCGGCAGAAATTCCTGCCGGGCCTGGCCTCTGGCGAATTGATCGGTTGTTTTGGCCTCACGGAGCCGGATGCGGGTTCGGACCCTGCTGGCATGAAAACCAAGGTTGAGAAAACCGCGACGGGTTACAAGCTGAACGGCTCCAAAACCTGGATTTCCAACTCTCCTGTGGCCGATGTCTTTGTCATCTGGGCCAAGTCGGACGCTCATGGCGGCAAGATCCGCGGGTTTGTGTTGGAAAAGGGCATGAAGGGTCTTTCGGCCCCCAAGATCGAAGGCAAGCTGAGCCTGCGCGCCTCCGTCACCGGTATGATCGTGATGGAAGATGTCGAAGTGTCTGAAGACGCGCTTTTGCCCGGGGTCGAAGGCCTCAAAGGGCCGTTTGGCTGTCTCAACCGGGCGCGCTATGGCATCGGCTGGGGCGTGATGGGAGCCGCCGAATTCTGTTGGCACGCCGCGCGGCAATACGGGCTCGACCGGCACCAGTTCAAACGCCCCTTGGCGCAAACTCAGCTTTTCCAAAAGAAACTCGCCGATATGCAGACAGAGATCGCACTGGGGCTGCAAGCCGCGTTGCGTGTTGGCCGGCTGATGGATGAGGCGCGCGCCGCGCCCGAGATGATCTCAATCATCAAACGCAACAATTGCGGCAAGGCGCTCGACATTGCACGCATGGCCCGCGACATGCATGGCGGCAACGGGATCACCGGCGAATATCAGGTGATCCGCCACATGATGAACCTGGAAACGGTCAATACATATGAAGGCACCCATGATGTGCACGCCCTGATCCTGGGGCGCGCGCAAACCGGCCTTCAGGCGTTTTTCTAAGCCTTTTTAAGATGTTGTACGGCCTTGCTCATGCAGCAGGGCCGAACGAAAAGCCCCATTTTGCGGTTGCTTCCGACGGGTAAGGTGGCTTTCCGTGCAATTTCGCACTTTCCTATGTGTGAAACGGTATCTTTGCGCGCCAACGCATTAGGTTTACCTAGGCCTTAAAGACACACTCACCGGAACATCCTATGGCTCATATCGCCGACGCCCGCTTTACCGAGGGCAACCTCATGCGGCATGTCTCCTTCATGTCGCTCACATCGAGCATTGGTCTCATGGCGATTTTCGCTGTGGACCTTCTCGACATCGTGTTCATCTCGATGCTGGGTCAGGGGGAGCTTGCTGCGGCCGCCGGATATGCGTCTTCGCTCATGTTTTTTGCCAGTGCGTTCAATATCGGGCTGTCCATTGCGGCGGGGTCTCTGGTGGCCCGCGCCCTGGGCGCGGATCAAGAAACCGATGCCCGGGAATTTGCCACCGTTGTCTCTGTTTTTGCCGTGATAACAGGGGTTTTGATCCCACTTCTCATGTTGCCCAACCTGCCGGTTCTCCTCGGCTGGTTGGGCGCGACGGGCGAAATGGCGGACATGGCAGAGGGGTATCTGTGGATCATCCTGCCCAGCACGCTGTTGTCGGGCCTGGCGATGACATCTGTGGCCGTGATCCGGGCCTATGGCGACGGGCGGCGCGCGATGTATCCAGCGCTTGCCGGGGCAGGGGTCAATGCCGTGATGGACCCCATTTTGATCTTTGCACTTGGCATGGGGTTGGAAGGCGCGGCCTGGGCCACGGTGCTGGCCCGCTTCGCGACGCTCATTTGGGCGCTATACCCTGCACATAAAGACTACAACGCCTTTACACGTGTCCGCCCATCCTGCGTAAAGCGCGATTTTCGCATGGTGTCCGAGATCGCGTTTCCAGCGGTTCTGGCCACCATCGCAACCCCGGTGGGCGCCGCGATCGTCACCCGGGAAATGGCCAAATACGGCACAGATGCTGTGGCGGGCATGGCCGTGATCAACCGGATCATTCCGGTGGTGTTTTCAGTGGTTTTGGCGCTGTCCGGGGCGATCGGGCCGATCATAGGCCAGAACTTTGGGGCAGGGCGTCTGGACCGGGTGCGCGAGACCTTCTTTGACGGGCTCAAATTCGTTGGGGTCTATGTGATTGTGGCCTCTGCCTTTCTTTTTGGCCTGCGGGAGGTCATCGCAGATCTCTTTGAGGCCACAGGCGAGGCGCGGGATCTGTTGATGCTGTTCTGCGGGCCTTTGGCCTTGGCGATGTTTTTCAACGGCGCGATTTTCGTGTCGAACGCATCCTACAACAATCTGGGTCATCCGGTGTATTCGACCTGGATAAACTGGGGACGTCAGACCTTGGGCACATGGCCATTGGCCGTACTTGGCGGCGCGTATATGGGGGCTGAGGGTGTCTTGATTGGGCAAGCTGTGGGTGGCGTGGTCTTTGCCGGGATATCCGTGTGGCTGAGCCTGTGGATGATGACGCAGCAGAAACATCCATTGAAACAACTGACATGCAGGTTCCAACTGCAACGTCGATTGCACGAAATATACCATCGATCTGCGTCGCACTAAGTCAGGTAAGGGGGTGATTGAGCGGTTCCGTTGTACAGGTAGATTTATCGTATAATGTATATTATGTTAATTATTGGATAAATGTATTTGGTTAACACCGCTCTGTATACCACTGATTTAAAGTGATATTCTGCGTTTACGCTCCAGAAAGCACGTAAACCACAATGCTTGGATAAAACACATGCAGACACGCATCCCCACTCGACAACAAAACCTGGCCTGAGGATAACAAGGGAAAAGTGACGAGCATGCAATGACTTCTGTTTTGATCCTGAATGGGCCCAACCTTAACCTGCTGGGCCAGCGCCAGCCTGAGGTGTACGGCACCACCACCCTCGCGGACATTGAAGCGATGTGTCAGGCGAAAGCCAAGGCACTGGGCGTGTCCGTGACGTTTGCCCAAAGCAACTCTGAGGGTGCGCTTGTTGACATGATCCATTACGCCAAGGGCACGCATGACGGGATTGTCCTGAACGCGGGCGCGTATACGCATACGTCGATTGCGCTGATGGATGCGATCAGTTCCGTTGAGGTGCCGGTGATCGAATTGCATCTGAGCAACATTCACGCGCGTGAGGCGTTCCGGCAGGTGTCTTACATTTCCAAAGTTGCGCTCGGGCAGATTTGTGGGTTCGGACCAGCGGGCTATCCGCTGGCCCTTGAGGCGATGGTGGATCACCTGCGTTAAAGGTCTGGAAAGTAGTCCTCGCAGGTGCCTTCGCGGTAGACATCAGCCGTGCAGCAATGCAATCCGCCGCCAAACGCATAGGCATCGCGCAGGTCCACCTCGACCACTTCCAGGCCGAGCTTGTCCATTTGTTCCGCCTGATAAACCTCTGTTTTCTCGACACAAACCGTCTTTGGGTCAAGCACAAGCACGTTCATCGACAGCCACACGGATGAGTAACACAGCGGCGGCGGCGCGTTGTGCGCGGGCTGTGCGGCGTCCACGATCTCCCACCCGTTTTTCTCAAACATGACGCGTTGATCATCGGGCAACCGGCGATGAGGATTGTTGAGGATCAGGCCTGGGCGCAACGGGGTAAAGGTCGCATCGATATGGATTGGGTAAGGATCACCGGGGAAATTCACCGTATGGACGCGGTGGTCCGGGAAGTGACGACGCAGCCACTCAATCCCCTTTTGGTTCGTCGTAAATCCGTGCTGAACCACCAGATCCCGACCAAAGCGGAGCACGTCCGCGGCGTCAAAAAGTGGCTCTTCTTCGGTGGTTACAAAGAACTTCTCAGCCGCCCATTTGAGGCGCTTTTCCACGCCAATTTTCTCTGACAGGTAGTCAGGGTGATAGTCGGCATCGGTCAGGCGTGGCTTTGGCGCGGCCTCGTGACGGAAATTGGGATCCTCCTCCCAATAGCGTTGCAGGAGCGGCCGATAGTTGAGGTATTCGAACCAGCGACACCTGTAACTCATTGTTGCCTCAAGGATTTCTGAGCCAACGGTGAGCAGGACATCACGCGGCGGCATGCAGCCGAACTGACTGTCCGTGTGGAAATCGGGCGTCGTGACAGCTTTGGAATGGTCAATCGGATCAGGCCGATCAACACGAATACCGCGTGATTTCAATTGGTTAGAGAACGTATCTAAGAGTTCATTGGCGCGGTCGATCGTCTCTTGAGGCCGCCTGCCCCATTGGCCACGCATGTCGCTGTCCTCCGGCACCTTGGCGTCAAGTGCGGGTTCTTCGGGCGGAATGTGGCAATCATCGGCGCGACCCACGATGACGTGACGCAAGGGATCCCATTCATTCCAAGAGCTTACGACGGTTTTCTCAGGTGACCATGCCATGGTTTTAACCTCTCTGTCTGACAAGAGATTGAGACACGCGACCCCAATCCCTCGATTGAAATCCCGGCGTACAGGAACATGGTGAATGGTGACATTAGCGGGGCGACGCCATCGCCCTGCCCTATGGGTAATTTGTACAATTTGGGGTCAGTTGAAAAGGTCCAAAACCCAAAATGGGGTAAGTTTTGCACGTGCACGGGTGACGCAACTGTGGTCTGCGTTGCGGACGAAGCTGCTGTTCCGCCTGCGGAGAAGAGAGCCGCGCATCGTCGGGCCGCGGTAAGGCGGTCTGTGCTTTGAATGGCAGTGCTTTATCCCGGCCAAATCCGCGCAAGATCTGAGCTGTGCGCCTGGAGCAACCAAATCGCCGTGCCGTGGAGGCGGCCCGACGATGCGCGGCGACCCCGGGGGGCCTTGATCCCGCGCCGCTTATGATAACGGGTTCAATGGTCTGCCAAATGTCAGGAACGCGGACAAAGCGTGCGTTCAGACATTCCGTTGCAGAGCCGCGCATCGTTGGGCCGCGGTATGGCGATCTATGCTTTGAGCAGCAGCGCTTTATCCCGTCCAAATCCGCGCAAGATCTGAGCGGTGCGCGTGGTGCAGCAAAATCGCCGTGCCGTCGCGCCAAAGGCGCGCCACTATGATTGGCACACCTTCGGTGTGACGGGCGGCCCGACGATGCGCGGCGGCTTTGCGGCCTTGAGTCCGCGCCGGGTGCCAAAGCGAGGGTCGCAATAGGTTCAGAGGGGACTCTTTCTGAAACGCGGCAATGTCTTCAATTGTCGATTTGGCCGTCGATTTCTACCTGAACTAAACAAAAAAGGGGCGCTGAAGAGCGCCCCTCAAAATCTCTTAATGCCGAGGAAGACAGGTCTCAGCCGCCTGCGGCGGTCTTGGCGACCTCTGCGGCGAAGTCTTCTTCTTTCTTCTCGATCCCCTCGCCCACTTCGAGGCGGACATAACCGGTGATCTCGGCGCCGGCCTCTTTGGCGGCGGCGGCGACGGTGAGGTCGGGGTTGATGACAAAGGCCTGCCCCAGGAGCGTGACCTCAGCCATGAATTTCTTCATGCGGCCGACGATCATCTTTTCGATCACCTGCTCGGGCTTGCCGGATTCGCGGGCGATCTCGATCTGGATTTGCTTTTCCTTTTCCACCACGGCCGGATCAAGCGAGGCTTCATCGAGCGAGGCCGGGTTCGTGGCGGCGATGTGCATCGCGACCTGCTTGCCAAACGCCTCATCGCCCGTTAGCGCGACCAGCACGCCGATTTTGCCCATGCCATCGGCGGCGGCATTGTGGATGTAGGACACCACGGTCGACCCCTCAAGCGCGGCCATGCGGCGCACGGACATGTTTTCACCGATGGTCGCGACCGCGTCGGTGATCGTGGCCTCAACGGTTTTGCCGCCCATATCGGCAGCTTTCAGCGCCTCGACGTCAGACACGCCCAGAGCGGCACTGGCCACGCCGGCGACCATGTTTTGGAAATCGGCGTTCTTGGCGACGAAATCGGTTTCAGAATTCACTTCCACCGCGACGCCTTTGCCGCCTTCAACCTTGACGGCCACGAGGCCTTCGGCTGCGGTGCGGCCGGATTTCTTGGCGGCTTTCGCCAGACCCTTGGTGCGCAGCCAATCCATGGCGGCGTCCATGTCGCCATCGGTCTCGGTCAGCGCTTTTTTCGCGTCCATCATGCCTGCGCCGGTTGTGTCGCGCAGTTCTTTTACCATTGCTGCTGTGATCGCCATCTTGGGCTCTCCTCACTTCGAAAATGCGGGTGCGCGGCAGGGTTAGCCGCCGCGCGTCTCAGATGTGTGACAGGCGGTTCAGCCTTCGGCCTTTTCCTCAGCCGGTGCGTCCTCGGTGGGGGCTGCTTCCGCAGGTGCCTCTGTGGCGGGTTCCTCTGTGGCGGGTTCTTCAGCGGCGGGCGCCTCAGCGACAACCTCTTCCACGGGGGCCTCTTCCATTGCGCCCATGTCAACGCCTGCCGCGCCCAGCTGGGCCGACATGCCATCAAGGGCCGCGCGGGCGACCAGATCGCAATAGAGTGTGATGGCGCGCGCCGCGTCATCATTGCCGGGGATGATGTAATCAATGCCGTCGGGCTTGCAGTTGGTGTCGACCACGGCGACCACAGGGATGCCCAGCTTGTTGGCTTCGGCCACGGCCAGCGCCTCTTTCTTGACGTCGATCACGAAGATGAGGTCCGGCACGCCGCCCATTTCGCGAATGCCGCCCAGCGAGGCCTGCAGCTTGGCCTGCTCACGTTCGAGGCCAAGACGCTCTTTCTTGGTGAGGCCTTCGGCACCGCCGCCGATTTTCTCATCAATCTCGGCCAGGCGAGAGATGGATTTCGACACGGTCTGCCAGTTGGTCAGCGTGCCGCCGAGCCAGCGGTGGTTCATGTAATATTGTGCGCATTTCTCTGCCGCGTCCGCGACCGGGCCGCTGGCCTGACGCTTGGTCCCGACAAAGAGGATGCGACCGCCCTTGGCCACCGTTTCGCGCACAGCATTGAGGGCTGCGTCGAGCATGGGGACCGTCTGGGTCAGGTCGAGGATGTGAATGCCGTTGCGCGCACCATAGATGAACTCACCCATGCGGGGGTTCCAACGCTGCGTCTGGTGGCCGAAGTGAACGCCAGCTTCGAGCAGCTGACGCATGGTGAACTCTGGAAGAGCCATGTCGTGTTTCCTTTCCGGTTTTCGCCTCGGCACGGGAAGAGAAGCTTTTGCTTCAACCGGTGGACCGACAGGGATGTCTCCCCCATGGGCCCGCCCGTACCTGCGGATTTAATGCGCGCCGTATAGCCGCTCATCTCAGGCGTGACAAGCCCTAGTAGACAGGCGTTAAGGGGCGGTTTCTATGCGGAGAAAAAGATAGGTGGCATTGCTCTGTGCTTTGTCTTTCAGCGCGAGCGAAATCAGCGCCGTCTCGGTGGTGTAGAACACCTGGTCATAGCTGTCGGGGTGGTTGACATCGCTGCCCTCGGGGAAGGTTTTGTTGAAGCAGCCATCGAAGGCCGTTTCACTGGCCTCAAACGCGTGTTTGGCCTCGTCTGAGCGGTAGGTGAATTGCCACTGACAGACCTGCGCGTCGCGCCCGGCCTGATCCAGATAGGTGCCGCATTCTTCCTGCGTGGCCGCGCTTGGCGAGATATCTATGCTGTCGGCCGCGCCCAGCGGCTCGCAAGAAACGGCCGTCTCCGCGCGCGCGGTGGCCACCCAGAGCGCGATGACCAGTGCATTAAGAGCGAAGGCTATCCAATTGACCCAGTTCACTCATTTCCCCTCGTAGGTGACGCAGCCTCGGCCAGATCGGGCACGGCATCTTGCACCGCGGCAGCCTGCGCAGGTGTTCCCACGGGGGCATAATACCACGTCGAGGCATCCCAATAGACCAGCCAGGCCCGGCAGGGGCGTGTTTGGCCACATCCCGCCGACTCTGCCCCCTCAGATGCGCGGGATTCGGCACGTTCGGTCACCCGCGCCCAAGCGTAGGCCCCGGCCTGACCGGCATCGAGGCTGCTTGGCGCATCAAACACGGCGCCGGTGTGATCGAAGGCATTGGTGCGTTCGGGGTCGGCGATCTGGAGGCGCAGCTGCTCTTCGCTCAGGTCGAGCGTGGCGGCAAAGGCGGTGAGGATGTCCGGTTGAATATGGGCCAGACGGTCGAGCCGGTTGGTGCGCTGAATGCGGGTGCGCGACAGGAAATCCATGCCACGCGGGTCCGGTGCAGCGCTGAGATTGATGAATTCCGAGATGACTTGCGTATATCGCGTGTCCTCTCCCGCACGGTCGCGATTGAGCAAGGACACGGCCAAAGCCAGCGTGACAACCAGCGCCAGCCCCGCGTAAATCACCCATTGCCTCATATCCGCGCCTGCCCTCATGCGATCAGGCTTGCACTGCGCAGGTGATCCGTCAACATGGGAGCATGGGTGGGGATATTCTTTGCATCGGATCGGTCATGTGGGACGTCATCGGGCGGGCGACATGTGACATGCGTCAGGGCTCTGACGTGGGCGGAACGATCACCCGTGTGCCCGGTGGCGTGGCCTTGAATATTGCGATGACCTGCGCCCGGTTCGGGTTGCGCCCGGTGCTGCTGAGCGCGGTGGGTGCTGATCGCCCCGGGGATGAGTTGTTGGCGCAATGTGAGGATTTGGGCCTTGTCACCGCGCATGTGCATCGCGCGCCGGATGGGGCGACGGATCGGTACATGGCGGTGGAGGGCGCCAATGGGGTGATTGCCGCCATTGCCGATGCGCGCACGCTGGAGACGGCGGGCGATGCGATCCTCGCGCCATTGCGCACGGGCGCGTTGGCCACGGCAGAGGCCCCGTTTGGCGGGCTGGCCGCGTTGGATGGAAACCTGACCGATGCGCTGTTGCATGAAATCGCCCATGGGCCGCTTTTTGCGCGGGCTGATTTGCGCATCGCGCCCGCCTCCCCCGGCAAAGCGGCGCGGTTGAGGCCGTTCCTGAAGGCCGGGCGCGGCGTGCTTTATGTGAATTGCGAAGAGGCAGGCATTTTATGCGGGCAAAGCTTTGACTCGTCGCACGCGGCCGCGGCGGCGGTGATAGAGCGTGGCGCGCGGCGGGTGGTGGTGACCCATGGCCCGGATGCCGCCACAGATGCAACGCAGGACGCGATGATCACCGCAACGCCGCCCAAGATCACCGTGTCGCGTCTGACCGGTGCGGGGGATACATTCATGGCCGCGCATATCGCGGCGGAGGCTGGAGGCGCCGATCGCAAAGCGGCCTTGTCCCAAGCGCTTGGCGCGGCGGGCGCCTATGTGTCAGGTGAGGATCCATGATGGAGATGCAGTTTTCCCCAGAGGTGGCTGATGCGCGGGCGGCCGGACGCCCCATCGTGGCGCTGGAAAGCACGATCATCACCCATGGCATGCCCTGGCCGCGCAATTTTGAGACGGCCCGCGCGGTGGAAGACGCGGTGCGCGCGGAAGGGGCCGTGCCTGCGACGATGGCGGTTTTGGAGGGGCAATTGCATGCGGGGCTGACGGCTGAGGCGCTTGAGACATTGGCGCAGGCCAAAGATGTTCTCAAGCTGAGCCGTGCCGATTTGGCGGTGGCCGTCGCCATGGGGCGGACGGGTGCCACCACGGTCGCGGCCACCATGATCATGGCGCGGCTGGCGGGGGTGGAGGTCTTTGCCACAGGCGGGATTGGCGGGGTGCATCGCGGGGCCGAGTCCTCCTTTGATGTGTCTGCGGATTTGCAGGAATTGGCGCAAACGCCGGTAACAGTGGTGTGTGCTGGGGCCAAAGCGATCCTGGATCTGCCAAAGACCTTTGAAGTGCTGGAAACGCTGGGCGTGCCGGTGATTGCCTATGGGCAAGACAGCCTGCCCGCGTTTTGGTCGGCCACCTCCCCCCTGCCCGCGCCGCTGCGGATGGACGCGCCTGAGACGATCGCGCAGGCGCATCTGATGCGCGGGCGGCTTGGCCTGCCGGGCGGGCAGTTGATTGCCAATCCGATCCCGCAGGACGCGGAGATCCCGGCGCAGGTTTTGACGCCGATGATTGAGGCCTGCATTGCGGAGGCGGAGGCGGCTGGCATCACCGGCAAAGAGGTCACGCCGTGGTTGCTTTCTAGGCTCTTTGAGGTGACCGAAGGACGGTCCCTGACCGCTAACATCGCGCTTGTGCTTAACAATGCGGCACTGGCGGCGCGCATTGCCTGCGCCTTGGCCAAGCTGAGGCCGTTTCCGAACTAATCATTGTGCCTGCGCAAAGCTGTGCTTACATATTCGGCAGACTAGGCGCAGGGCCCCAATGAACACCCCGTTTGACGAAGATCAGTTGCAACCGAAAAAGCCCCGCCGTTTCGCGGGGCTTAGGGCCAGCTTTCTGACGGGGATCGTGGTGATTGCGCCTGTGGGCCTGACCATCTGGTTCATCTGGGCACTGATGGGATGGGTCGACAATGTGGTGCTGCCGCTTGTCCCCTCACAGCTGCGACCGGAGCAATATATCGGGATCAACCTGCGCGGCGTGGGTGTGATCATCTTTTTGATTTTCACGATCATCGTGGGCTGGGTCGCCAAAGGCCTCATTGGCAAGACGCTGATCGGGTTCGGCGAGAGCCTGGTGGAGCGGACACCGGTGGTGCGCACGATCTATTCCGGGGTCAAACAGATCGCCGAGACCGTGTTTGCCCAGTCCGAGCGCAGCTTTGAGACGGCGTGCCTGATCGAATACCCGCGCAAGGGGATCTGGGCCATCGGGTTCATCTCTACCCAAGCCAAGGGCGAAGTGGCGGGCAAGGCGGGCACCAGTGGCGATTTGGTAAGCATCTTCGTGCCCACGACGCCCAACCCGACCAGTGGGTTCTTGCTTTTCTTTCCCAAAGAAGACGTCATCGAATTGGATATGACGATTGAGGAAGCGGCCAAGCTCGTGATCTCAGCGGGATTGGTCTATCCCGAACACCCCCAGATCGTCGACAAGGTCAAAGCCGCCTGATCCATTGGTTTGGCCGTATCGGGTTTAGACGCTGTGGGCGGCGGCACGGCCTGTTGTGACCTATGAAGGGCGCGCCCGCCCCGGACCAAACACGGCAGATCAAACAAAAAAAAACGCCGGCACGAAGCCGGCGTTAAGTTATTGAGGCAGGTTTCATACAGGCAAGAAACCTATCGAGCAGTACCCAAGGTATAAGCCATTGATCGCCACGATCCAAGCTAAAAGTTTGAAAAGACATTGATCCCTCTTTACCGTTCTGATCAATGAAACAAGGAAGCCCAGGGATTGTTGCGAATTTGAGATCAATTTTTTTCACGATGCGCAGGCGCGTTTTGCTGGGAATCGCGGCTTTGGCGGCGGGCGTGACATTGGCGAATGGTCCTATGGCGGAGCCCGCCCATGGCATAGCTATGTATGGGGCCCCGGCCCTGCCACCTGATTTTGTGTCTTTGCCCTATGTGAACCCGGACGCGCCCAAGGGGGGACGGGCGGTGACGGGCAATGTAGGCGGGTTCGATACGCTCAACCCGTTTGCCGTCAAAGGCAGCGCGCCGTGGCAGCTGAGATTTCTCACCCATGAGAGCCTGATGGCGCGCTCTTATGACGAGCCTTTCACGCTTTATGGGCTGCTCGCCGAATCGATTGAGGTGCCCGACGATCGCTCTTGGGTGGAATTTACCCTGCGCGAGGAGGCCCGATTCTCTGACGGCAGTCCGGTCACTGTCGACGATGTGATCTGGTCCTATGAGACGCTGGGCACCCAAGGGAACGGGCGCTACCGGGGGTTTTGGCTGTCGGTTGAGAGGATTGAGGCGACAGGGCCGCGGTCTGTGCGGCTGACCTTTAACCGGGAAGACCGGGAGCTTGCGCTGATTGCGGGGCTGCGGCCGATTTTGAAAAAAGCGCAGTGGGAAAGCTTGGATTTCACAGATGCGCGGCTGGAGGATGTGCCAATTGGATCCGCGCCTTACGTGGTCGAGAGCTATGAGGTGAATCGCAATGTCGTGTTGCGGCGCGATCCGGACTATTGGGGGCAGGATTTGCCGCTGCGCCAGGGCGTGGCCAATCTGGATGAGCTGCGGATTGAGTTCTACACCGACAGCACCGTCATGGAGGAGGCGTTCAAGGCCGGTGCGCTGTCCTACATCCGGGAGTTCAACGCCGAACGCTGGGCCACGCAATATGATTTTCCCGCGGTGCAATCGGGGGATGTGGTCCTGTCGGAAATCCCCCATTCCAAACCGTCGGGCATCACCGGGTTCGTGATGAACACGCGGCGCGCGCCGCTGGATGATTGGCGGGTGCGGGATGCGCTTTTCCACGCGTTCAATTTCGAGTTTGTGAATGACACGCTGACGGGCGGGCGGCAGCCGCGCATCACGTCGTACTTTTCCAATTCCGAGCTGGGGATGCAGGACGGGCCAGCCGAGGGGCGCGTGCGGGAGTTGCTGGAGCCGTTCAAGGGCGACCTGCTGCCGGGGGCGATGGAGGGGTATGCCCTGCCCCAATCCGATGGCACCAAGCGCAATCGCGGCAATATCCGCGCGGCGATGGCGCTGCTGAATGACGCAGGCTGGACCGTGGAGGGGGGCAAGCTGGTCAATGCAGATGGCACGCCCTTCGTTTTGCGGGTTCTGTTGCAGCAAGATGCGCTTTTGTCCCAGGCGCGGACCTATATGGATATCTATGGCCAAGCGTTGGAGCGGTTGGGGATCGAGCTGAGGATCGAAACCATCGACAGCGCGCAGTACAACGCCCGGGTGGCCGCGTTCGATTTTGACATCACGTTCATGCGGCGGTCCCTGTCGCTGAGCCCCGGCAATGAGATGCGCAGCTATTTCGGGTCAGAGGCCGCCGATCAGGAAGGCAGTCGCAACCTGATGGGCATGAAATCGCCTGCGGTTGATGCGCTTATCGGCGACATTCTGAGCGCTGAAACCCGCGAGGATTTCATTGCCACGGTGCGCGCGCTGGACCGAGTGTTGATTTCTGGCCGCTATGTCATTCCAATACATCAATATTCTGTGGGCCGGATTGCCCATGCAGCGGAATTGCGGTATTTCAGCGACCAATTGCCGATCTACGGGGACGGGGTTTGGTTCCTTCCGCAGGTTTGGTGGTATGAGGCAGTAAAGCAGTAGAGGCCGAAAACGGCCCGCGATAGGTGAAACATGAAAAAGCTGTTTGCAGTGGCGCTGATTGCCGTGACCCTTTCGGGTTGCGCAACGATCGACGGCGTGGGCCGCGATATCTCTGGCGCGGCGCGCGGCGTTCAAGGCTGGTTCTGATCCGGCTTTGAGCCACGGGGCGCGCGCGCGCAGGTGTGGCCCCCTTTCATAAAACCGTTACATCCCTGCGGTAGCGCGCAGGGCATGAACATACTTGTCTTATGCACGGGCAACTCCGCCCGCTCGATCCTGCTTGAAAGCATCTTCAACACCCATGGCGGTGGCCGCGTGCGCGCGTTTTCAGCCGGGTCGCAGCCTGCGGGTCAGGTGCACCCGCAATCTTTGACCCTGTTGGCCGAAAAGGGCCATCTGACGGGTGGCGCGCGATCCAAAATGGGATGAGTTCGCAGCCCATGACGCGCCTGAGATGGATATGGTGATCACCGTGTGCAGCTCTGCGGCGGGCGAAACCTGCCCCATTTGGCCGGGCGCGCCGGTGCGGGCGCATTGGGGTGTTGAGGATCCTGCAAAAGCCGATGAACCGGATTGGCAGCGCGCATTTGAGACGGCCTATGACGCGCTTGAGCTGCGGGCCATGGCGCTTTTGGATTTGCCGTTTGAGACCATGGAGACCTCAGAGTTGAAGGCAACGCTGGACCGTATTGGCACAGTGTAAGCCGGGGTTCAGCCCGGCCTGCTGATCATTCCAACCCGCGCTCCGTCACCACCATCACGCTTTCGGCCCCTGCCCCGCGCAATTCGCGCGCCAGTTTGACCAAGGTTTGCGCGGGCAATTCGCGGTCCGGGACAAGGCGGACGATCTTGCGTTCTTCCTCAGAGCGGGTGGCCAGAAATTCATCCAAGCTCGCGATTGTCTCGCCGCGATAGCTGAGCCGTCCATCGGGATGCACGACGACCGTGTCCGGCGGCAATGCCCCTTCGAGATCGGCCGTGCGCACCAGATCGAGATCCCCGTCCAAAGGCCGTGACAGCGTGCCCGCCACCAAGAAGAACACCAGCATCAAAAACACGATGTTGATGAGCGCGATCGTCGGCTCCTTGCGGCGGGTGTGTTTGAGGCGGCGCATCAGCTGTCCAAGACCGTGACGCTGAGGCCCTGCACCGGACGCAGGGCGACCAGAAGGTCGGTGAGGCGTTGCGCGGTCACCGCGTCTTGCAGGCTGATCAGCACCGGCAGCGCGTCGTCTTCATCTTGGCGCAGCTCGGCAAAGGCACCGGGGAGTTGGGCCAGCTCATAGGTCTGGCCATTGAGGCTGACCTCCGTCTCGCTCAGGCGCAGGAATGTCGGGCGATTGTCCGAGGGCTCCGTAGAGCGGCCTGATGTGGCGGCGGCGATCTCCACCTCGGCAAAGCGCGAAAAGGTGGAGGACAGCATAAAGAACAAAAGCAGCAGAAAGATGATGTCGATGAGGGATGTCATCGACAGGGCTCTGCGTTTGGAGGCCTTACGCAGGGCCATAGGCCGCGCCTTCCGGGATTTGGGCGGCGCGAGGGCCTTGTGGGTAGAGGATCGTGGCGATGGCGCGTTCCGCGATGACGCGTTCGCGGTCCATCCGGCTTTCAAACCAGCTGTGGATCACGGAGGTGGGCATCGCCACGGCAAGGCCCACGGCCGTGGTCAAAAGCGCCACCCAAATGCCGCCTGCCAGCAGCGAGGGATCGACCTGCGCGCCCGCCTCTTGCATGGATTGAAACGCCTCGATCATGCCCAGGACCGTGCCGAAAAGGCCCAAAAGCGGGGCGATCTGGGCCACAGAATCCAACAGCCGCATCCCGCGTTCCAGCTTGGCAAAGCGGCTTTCGGCCTCCGCCTCAAGGCGGGTGCTATCCTGGGCGCTGGAATGCAGGGCCATATCAATCACCGGCGCGAGATAGCTTTTGGAGGCCGAAAGCGCCAGACGCGCACCCGCGCGGTCGCCCTGGTCCCAGGCCTCTACCGCTTGGGTCAGCGCTTTGTGCCGGCCCACGCCTGCGGCCAGGAACTGCCACAGTTTGTAGAACACCACCGCCGTGGTCATTACCGCCGTGGCCAGAAGGATCAGGACAACGGGACCGCCCAATTCGGCGATATTGCCCAAGAGATCATACACGTTGCTCATCCGATGACCTCAATCTCTGTGCGGCTGTTGAGCAGGAGATCCTTGTCACAGGCGGCAGGCTCCAACCCGGCGGCGTCGCAGGTATGGGAGCCGTTGATCAGGATTTGCCCCAGATTGGCGCAGGACATGCCGCCCACGGAGAATTGCCGCACGCGTGGGCGACCGGGCGGAAGCGTGCCGAAATCAAACAGGGTCAGGCGGTCGACCTGGCCGGAGCTATCAAAGAGTACGGTTTCATAGACCGCTTTGTCGATCGCGCTGTCATGGCCATTGATGATCATGAAGGTCAGTGCGCAGCTGCTGTCGCCCTCTTTCACCGCGTTAAGCTCAATCGACACGGCCTTGCCGGTCTCGACCTCATCGGTCAACCCGGGCCCTGTGAGGACGAGGTTAAGCGCGAGACACAGCGCTGCACAGGCACTGAATTTGAAACTGTTTGTCATATGGCCCCCCGGCACTTGCCTTGGTTGATGGGCCCTGCCGGCACAGGACCGTTGCACACCGTTTTGAAGCGCTCACGCTCTGCGTCAAGGCAAATCCTCGTGCGTTGACGAGATCGCGCTGGGCGGCGTGGTATGCGCAGGATTGGTCAGCTGGCTGTCATTGCGCGACGCGGGCTATCGGGTGGCATTAAAGACAAAAAGCGGCTGACCCTGCAAGCGATATCCGGTGATCAGCTCTTGGGCCTTGGGCGATGTGAGCCAGGTTTCCAGCTTTGCTACCAAATCCGCGCGGATATGGGGGTGCCGGCCAGGGTTGATCGCGATGAAACTGTATTGATTGAAAAGCGCGGGGTCGCCATCAAAGAGCACGGTCAGGTCGCCGGGATTGCCGAAATTGAGCCAAGACGCGCGGTCACTGAGGATGTAGGCCCCAAGGCCCGAGGCGGTGTTGAGCGCGGCCCCCATGCCCGCGCCCACGGATTTGTACCAAGGGCCATCGGGTGTGATCTGAGCGTCGCCCCAAAGGCGCAGTTCGGTTTGATGCGTGCCGCTGTCGTCGCCGCGGCTGACAAAGTTTGCGCCGCTTTGGGCAATGCGCGTCAGGGCATCGGTGGCGGTTGTGGCAACGGACAGTTGCGCGACATCAGCTTCGGGTCCTAGAATTATGAAATCATTATACATAATCTCACGCCGGTGGGTGCCGTGGCCTGCTGCGACAAAGGCCTCCTCGGCCGGTTTGGCATGGACCAGAATGGCATCCACATCGCCCGCGCGGCCCAGTTTCATCGCCTGCCCGGTGCCCACGACCAAGAGCTGCAGGTCAATCCCGGTATCGGCGGCGATCTGGGGCACCAGCACATCGGCGAGGCCGGAATTGTGAAACGAGGTGGTGACGGCCATGCGTAAAGTCTCTGCCGTGGCCACTCCGGCCCACAGAAGTGCGGCACAAAATAGGAGACCCCTCATTCGACAATGTCCCCTCTGAGAAAGGCGGCGGCCTCGGGTGTGCGCGGACCAGCAAAGAACTCGGCGGCTTTGCCGGTCTCATGCACCTGTCCGCGCAGCAAAAAGATGATGTCATCGCCCAGACGCCGGGCCTGACCCAGATCATGGGTGGAGAGGATCAGCCGGGTGCCCTCGGTGCGGACGTCGCGCAGGATACTTTCAATCTCACGGGTGGCGCGCCCATCCAGTGCCGCGCAAGGCTCATCCAGAAAGAGCAGTTTCGGCGCGCCGATCATGGCCCTTGCAAGCGCGAGTTTTTGCTGTTCGCCGCCGGAAAGGGACCGCGCGGGCCGGTCGAGCATCTCGCCCAGACCCACGCGCATGGCCCAGTCCCGAGCCTGATCCAGGCCCGTCTTGCGTCTGACGCCGCGCACCTGAAGCGGATAGGCGATATTGTCGATCACAGAGCGGCGCAGCATGACGGGGCGCTGGAACACGAAGGCCTGTGCGGCGCGCGCCTCCTCCACCGGGAGGGACCAGTTGATCTCTCCTCCAGTGAGGCGGTTTGTTCCGTGTAGCAGCGCCAAAAGCGAGGTTTTGCCCGACCCGTTGGGGCCCACCACGACGGTTGTGCCCTCGCCCGACATGTCAAGATCCACAGGCCCCACCAGCACCGCCCCGCGGCGGGAGGATTTGGCCCCACGGACGCGCAAGGGGAACATATCGCTCACCAGCGGCCCTCCACCTCAGTGCGGCTGAGCGCGTGCATGGCCAGATTGACCGCGATGGCCAAGCCGATCAGCACAAAGCCCAGGCCCAGGGCCAAGGCGAAATCGCCCTTGCCGGTTTCCAGCGCGATCGCCGTGGTCAGAACCCGCGTGGCATGATCGATATTGCCGCCCACGATCATGATCGCGCCCACCTCCCCTATGGCGCGGCCAAACCCGGCGAGCGAGGCGGTGAGCAGCGCACGGCGCGCATCCCACAGCAGCGTGCGCATCTTTTGGCCCTGGCTGACATTCAGAGAGATCAGCAGATCGTGGTAATCGGTCCAAAGCTCACGCAAGGATTGATGCGCGATGGAGGCGATGAGCGGGACGATGATGATCACCTGCGCGATGATCATCGCCGTGGGCGTAAACAGCAGGCCAAAGACGCCAAACGGGCCAGAGCGGGACAGCAGAACATAGACAATGAGCCCCACCACCACGGGCGGCAGGCCCATCAGCGCGTTGAGAAGCGCGATCACGGCGCGCCGCCAACGGAACCGACGCACCGCCAGCACCGCCGCCAAGGGCAGTGCAATGGCAGAGGCAATCACTAGCGCTGTGAGCGTCACCTGCAAGGACCGCAGCGTGATCTCCAGAAGGTCTTTATCCAGTGTGACCACGAGCCAGAACGCCTGTCCCAGCCCGCTCCATAGATCGCCCATGTGTCTTGGCGTCTCCTGCCTGCTGCGCGCACCTTAAGGGTTTGCGCCAGCCCGTTGAATTCATGTGTGAGTTTAGCCCGGCCCCGCGCCCGATGCAGCAACGAAATGCAGGCCTATGCCGGTCTCCTGCGCGCGCCCAGAAGATCGAAATGCCTCGGCAGAGCGCCGGCCAACATGCGAAACACGATCCGTGCGGCCTGTTGTCGGTCAAAATTCTGTGGGTGCAACAAGAAATCGACCCAAAGCCCTTCCATCATGGCGACCAGCCCGGTGGTCAAATCCTGTGCGGTCAGGGCGGGATCAGGATCGTCCAGGTCGCGCAAAATGTCCTCAAAAGCGCGTTCAAAATAGGTGCGCAGACGCCCATCGCGGGTGTCGCTAAAGGGGGCGAGCATCGGGTAGGCCCGGGTGGCGGCTTGAAACTCATGGGTGGTTCGGACGATGCTTTCGGTCAGACCATCCTCACTCAGATCGCAGAGGATCAAGGCTTCGATGCGGAACTGAGGGGCGGTGTCCGCGGTCTGAAGATGACGCTCTAACCTGTTGTAATACCTGTAATATGCAAATTCCGCAGCGGCGGCCAAAAGGCTTTCTTTGCTTTGAAAATGCAAGTGGATCATACCCCGAGACAGCCCCGCCCGGGCGACGATTTCACTCACAGAGGAACGGATCAGACCAATGTCTGCGATTGAGGCCAGCGTGGCGTCGATCAGGATTTGACGACTGTCCTGCCGCGCGGGCAGATCATTGCGGGGCTCATTCAATGCGTCGCCTTTCCTCGTGTGATGCGCACCACACTAGCACGTCATGGCGTTGACAGAACCCCTGTGAGCTTGTCAAATATGGACGATTGTCCAGTTTAGCCAATGCACGCTCACCCTTCATATTGCCGTCCCTTTGGGGCCGATCGCGAGGAAACCCCATGACCCATGACGGCGCCCCTTCCGTGGATTGGCTGACCGAGGACGTGGATCAGCTGCTCCGCCAGCACCGCGCAGGGCATGCGATGGCGCGCGGGTTCTATACCTCACCGGCGGTGTATGAAGAAGACATCAAAACCTATTGGAATCAAACGTGGATTTGGGTTGGGCACCTGTGCCAACTGCCCAAGAATGGAAATTTCTTTCGGTTCGACTATGGCCCTGAATCGCTGATCATTGCGCGCGACCGCAAGGGTGAGGTCGGCGCGTTCGTCAATGTGTGCCGCCACCGGGGGGCGCGTGTCTGCCCTGAGGCGTCGGGCCGGACCCATGCGTTTACCTGTCCCTATCACGCCTGGGTGTATGAGCTGAACGGTGATCTGCGCGCAGCACGTGAGATGGGTGAAGGATTTGACCGCGAGGATCACGGCCTTTTGAAAGCGCATATTCGCATCATGGAGGGGCTGATCTTTGTATCGACGGCAGAGGATCCGCCGGAGATTGACACGGCGATTGCCGGGCTAACGCCGCTCATTGCGCCTTTTGGCCTGGAGCGAATGAAGATTGCGCATGAGGCTTCTTACCCCGTGCCGGCCAATTGGAAGCTGGCGGTGGAAAATTACATGGAGTGTTATCACTGCGGGCCGGCGCATCTCGATTTCTCGCAATCGCACAGCCTTAAGGACCCCAGCTCGGTCACGCCGGAGCTTTTGGCGGCGTTGCGCGCGGCGCGGGCCAAGGCGGGTCTGTCGCCCGCAGGTGAGTTCAGTCAACACAATATCGAGGCAGACACCAAGAGGTTGGATGCCTGGTCGGGGAGTTATCCGCTTTATCCCGGGTATCACACCGGCAGCCGTGATGGTCAGCTTGTGGCGCCGCTTTTGGGGGATTTGAAAGCGCCGTTTGACGGGGCCAATGACTTGCAACTGGGGATTTTGAACAATCTGCTGATCTATTCCGATCACGTGGTGGGCTATCGGTTTGTGCCGCGCGGGCTGCAGGACACGGACATTCAGATGGTGTGGTATGTGCGCGAGGACGCGGTGGAGGGGGTCGATTACGATCTTGAGGCGCTGACCTGGCTTTGGCATGTCACCACGTTGGATGATGAACGGATCATCCGGGTGAACCAGGAGGGGGTGAATTCCTATCATTTCCGACCCGGTCCCCTGTCGCAGATGGAAGAGTTCATGCGCGGATTTTATGATGGATATCTCAATACGTTGCGGCGCGCGCGGGGGCTTGCCTGATCCGTCATCATGGCGTCACATGCCTGAGGGACTGTGTCCGACATTGGGGGAGCGATCATGAGCAGTTTGGCCTTTGACCGTCCGGGCCGGTTCTGGCGGGGCAATCTTCACACGCATTCGGATCTCTCAGACGGGGTGTTGTCCCCCGAAGAGGTGTGCCGGAGGTATCGCGCGGAGGGGTATGATTTTATCTCGCTCACCGATCACATGATTGGGCATTACGGCTATCCCATTGCGAATACAGAGCCGTTTCGTGACGGTGGGTTCATGACCATTCCGGGGGCGGAGCTGCATTCGGGCGCGATGGAAAACGGTGAGCTGTGGCACATTCTGGCCGTGGGCTTGCCGTATGATTTTGAACCTGCCAATGCGCCGGGGTTCCACGCCCTTGAGGATCAGGAAAGCGGGGCGGAGTTGGCCGCGCGGGCGCGGGCGGCGGGGGCCTTTGTGGCGATTGCCCACCCTGAGTGGTCGGGCCTGACCACGGCGGATGCCCGCACGATCGAGGCCGCTCATGCGGTGGAGGTGTATAATCACGGATGTGCGGTGGGGTGTGATCGGCCGCATGGGTTTTACACGCTCGATCAATTGCTGAGCGAGGGGCGTCAGCTCACGCTTTGTGCGACAGATGATGCGCATTTTTCTGAGCCGGATCATTTCGGCGGATGGGCGATGGTGAAGGCGGAAGAGAATGACCCGGACGCCTTGGTCGCCGCACTGAAGGATGGGGCCTTTTACGCCTCCACCGGGCCAGAGTTGCACGGGTTGCATTGGGAAGAGGATGGCGTTGTGGTCGAAAGCAGCGCGGTCGCGGCGGTGATTGTGCAGGCGCAGGGGTCTGCCACGCAGGCGGTGCATGGGGCGTCGATGACGCGAACGCGGATTGCGTTTGACCGCGTGGCCCCGTCGCCGTGGTTGCGGGTGACGGTGGTGGATGCAGCCGGAAAGCGGGCGTGGAGCCAGCCGGTGTTTCGGGCGTAAGGCGGGCTTAAGCCCGCCCTACCCTTTACTCGGCTGCAATCGCCTCTTCCGCAGGCTCGACACGCACGGCGGAGAATTTGAACTCCGGGATTTTGCCGTAAGGGTCGATCGCGGGGTTGGTCAGGATGTTGGCCGCCGCCTCCACATAGGCAAAGGGCAGGAACACCATGTCGGGTGAGACGGCGCGGTCGGCGCGGGCCATGATTTCGATCGATCCGCGTTTGGTGGTAAGCCGGATCATGCCGCCCGGCGCCACGCCCATTTTGCGCAGCGTTGAGGGGTGGAGCGAGCAATTGGCCTCGGGCTCCACCGCGTCGAGCACGGTGGCGCGGCGTGTCATGGAACCGGTGTGCCAATGTTCGAGTTGCCGCCCAGTGGTCAGGATCATCGGGTAATCGGCATCTGGCAGATCATCGGGTGGGACCACGCTGGCCGGTGTGAACTTGGCGCGGCCTTCTGCCCGTGGGAAGGCATCGCCGAAGACGACCGACTGACCGGGATCCTCAGGCGACAGCGACGGGTAGGTCACGGCAGAGCCTTCGAGGCGGTCCCAGGTGATGTTGTCGAGGCTGCGCATGTTGAGCGCCATTTCGTTGTAGACTTGGGACGGGTGCGTGTAGGTCCAGTTGAGGCCACAGCGCTTGGCCAGTTCGACCTCAATCCACCAATCCTCCATCGCCTCCCCCGGGGGCGGCACGGCCTGGCGCAGCATTTGCACGGTGCGGTTGGTGTTCGACACGGTACCGGATTTTTCATAGAGCGCGGAGGCGGGCAGGATCACATCGGCGTAGTTGGCCGTTTCCGTGATGAAGATATCCTGGACCACCAGATGGTCGAGCGCGGCCAAAGCATCACGGGCGTGTTCCACATCCGGGTCGGACATGGCGGGGTTTTCGCCGAGGATGTACATGGCCTTGATGTCGCCTGCGTGGACCGCATCCATGATCTCTGTGACGGTGAGGCCTTTCTCAGCCGAGAAATCGCCCGATTGCCACACATCGGTGAAGGCCGAGCGGACGCCGTCATCGGTTACGGTTTGATAGTCCGGCAAGAACATTGGGATGAGGCCCGCATCCGAGGCCCCTTGCACGTTGTTTTGGCCGCGCAACGGGTGGAGGCCGGTGCCCGGACGGCCCACATGGCCGCACATCAAGGCGAGGCTGATCAGGCAACGGGAATTGTCGGTGCCGTGGATGTGCTGGCTGACGCCCATACCCCAAAAGATCATGCCCGATTGGGCCGTGGCAAAGTCGCGGGCGACGGCGCGCAGGGTCTCAGCCGGGATGCCGCAGAGCGCTTCCATCTTCTCTGGTGGGAATTGTTTGAGGTGCTCTTTCTCGGCCTCCCAGTTCTCGGTGAAGGCCTCAATATATTGTTGATCGTAGAGCCCTTCTTCGACGATCACATGCATGATCGCGTTGAGCATGGAGACGTCTGCACCCGGCTTGAATTGCAGCATGTGGGTCGCGAAGCGCTTCATGCCCTGCCCGCGCGGATCCATCACGATGAGCTTGCCACCGCGTTTGGTGAATTGCTTGAAATAGGTGGCCGCGACGGGATGGTTTTCGATCGGGTTTGCGCCGATGATGATGGCCACATCGGCGTTTTCGATCTCATTGAAGGTGGCGGTCACAGCGCCGCTGCCCACATTTTCGATCAGGGCGGAGACGGAGGAGGCGTGGCAGAGCCGCGTGCAGTGATCGACATTGTTGTGGCCAAAGCCCTGACGGATGAATTTCTGGAAGAGATAGGCCTCTTCATTGGTGCATTTGGCGGAGCCGAAACCGGCCACTTCGCGACCCCTGCCCTTCAGGCCGCCCGCGGCGAAATCGAGCGCTTCGTCCCAGGAGGCTTCGCGGAAGACATCCTGCCAGTTATCTGGGTCGACATTGAGGCCCTTGGCGGGCGCGTCGTCGCGGCGGATGAGGGGTTTGGTCAGGCGGTGCTGGTGGTGGATGTAGTCATATCCAAAGCGGCCTTTGACACAGAGGCGCCCTTCGTTCGCGGGGCCGTTGATGCCTTCGACGTATTTGACTTTGTTGTCTTTGACCTTGATCGAGATTTGGCAGCCCACGCCGCAGAAGGCACAGACGCTTTCGACCTCGTGGTCATAATCTGAGCGGTCGCCCACCTGGTTTTCATCGACCACGGTGGAGGGCATGAGCGCGCCCGTGGGGCAGGCTTGGACGCATTCGCCGCAGGCCACGCAGGTGCTTTCGCCCATCGGGTCCGCGAAGTCGAAGGTTGGGTAGGCATCATGGCCGCGGCCCGCCATGCCGATCACGTCATTGACCTGCACCTCGCGGCAGGCGCGCACGCAGAGGCCGCATTGAATGCAGGCATCGAGGTTGACGCTCATGGCGACATGGCTGTCGTCCAAGAGTGGGATGCGGTCCTGTTCGAGCTTGGGGAAACGGCTTTCTGAGACGCCATTCACGTCAGCCATGTCCCACAGGTGGCTGGATTTGTCGCGAGCAACCTCCCGGTCGGGTTGATCGGTGACGAGCATTTCGAGCACCAACTCGCGGGCCTTGGTGGCGCGCTCGGTGGCGGTGTTGACGACCATACCCTCCCCGACGGACCGGATGCAGGAGGCGGCCAGCGTGCGCTCACCCTCGATCTCCACCATGCAAGCGCGGCAATTGCCATCGGGGCGGTAGCCGGGCGCGGGTTTGTGGCAGAGATGCGGGATGACCAGGCCACGGCCATGGGCGGCTTCCCAGATCGTGTAGGTGTCGGGCACGGTGACCTCTTCGCCGTCGAGGGTGAAGGTCACGGTCTGGATATCTGTCATATCTTTCATGAGCTCTCTGCCAATCGATGGCCACGAACGTTCCGCTCAATCAAACAGAGCGACTTTGTCAGGCCGTGGTCTGGCGATCCTGCCGCTAAGCAAGAGCGCTTTATCGTGATTTCTTGTGTGAATTCAGAGCGATGCGCCAACCGCAAACATTCGCCAGGCCCCGGGACGGCCTGACGAAGGCGCGGCGGGCTACGCCCTTGATTCCGCGCCGGGGCTACTGAAATGCAATCTTGAAGACGTCTGTCCATCGACATGGATCAAATCTCGTCCGGGAAGTGTTTCATGGTGAGCTTGATCGGGTTGGCCGCGGCTTGGCCCAGACCACAGATCGAGGCATCGGTCATGATCTGGCTGAGATCGGTTAGGAGGTCCTGATCCCATGTATCGGCCTGCATCAGTTTCACCGCCTTTTCGCAACCCACGCGGCAGGGCGTGCATTGCCCGCAGCTTTCGTCCTCAAAGAATTTCAGCATGTTGAGGGCGGCATCGCGGGCGCGGTCTTGGTCGGACAGGATCACGATGGCCGCCGAGCCGATGAAGGTGCCGTGCTCTTGCAGCACGTCGAAATCCATCGGGATGTCGGCCATGGTGGCAGGCAAGAGCCCGGCAGACGGGCCGCCCGGTTGGTAGGCTTTGAACGTGTGGCCGTCGAGCATGCCGCCTGCGGCCTCGATGATGTCGGTGATGGTGGAGCCTGCGGGCAGCAGATGGACACCGGGGTTCTTCACGCGGCCCGACACGGAATAGGAGCGCAGGCCTTTGCGGCCGTTCTTTTCGACGCCCGATAGGATCTCTTTGCCTTCGCGCAGCACGCGGGCGACCCAGTAGAGGGTTTCGATGTTGTTCACCAAAGTGGGGCGGTTGAAAATGCCCACTTGGGCCACGAAGGGCGGGCGGTGACGCGGCAGGCCGCGTTTGCCTTCGATCGACTCGATCATCGCGCTTTCTTCGCCGCAGATATAGGCCCCGGCCCCGCGGCGCAGGTCGATGTAGCCTTTTTCGACGATCCCTGCGTCCTCCAGCGCTTTGATTTCTTCCGCCAGGATGTGCAGCACGGCGGGGTATTCATCGCGCATGTAGATGAAGCAAGTGTCTGCCTCGACCGCCCAAGCGGCAATGAGCATGCCCTCAAGGAAGAGATGCGGCGTGCGTTCGAGATAGTAGCGGTCTTTGAATGTGCCGGGCTCGCCTTCGTCGCCATTGACGGCGAGGTAACGCGGGCCAGCCTCAGCCCGGACAAAGCCCCATTTACGGCCAGAGGGGAAACCTGCACCACCGAGGCCGCGCAGGCCAGAGGCTAGGATTTCGTCTTGAACCGCATCGAAATCGCCACCCGCACGCAGCTCAGCCAGTTTGGCGTAGCCGCCATTTGCGCGGTAGGCCTCAAACGTCTCGTAGTCGGGGATATGGGCGTGGGTGTCGCCCGTCATGATCGCGGTCTGCACCTTTTCGGGCGTGGCGTGATCTATGTGGTTGTGGCCGATCTCAAGCACCGGGGCGGTGTCGCAGCGGCCCATGCAGGGCGCGCGGAGGACGCGGACCTGAGAGGGGTCGAGACCGTCCTCAAGTGCGGCTTTGAGTTGCTGGGCGCCGGCCAGTTCGCAAGAAAGCGAGTCGCAGACCCGGATGGTCAGTGCGGGCGGGGGCACCTCGCCTTCTTTGATCACGTCGAAATGGGCGTAGAAGGTGGCGACCTCATAGACCTCAGCCTGCGAAATGCGCATCTCTTCGGCCAGGGCGCGCAGATGGGCGGCGGAGAGGTGGCCGTATTCGTCCTGAATGAGGTGCAGGTATTCGATCAACAGGTCGCGGCGGGGCGGGGTATCGCCCAAAAGCGCGCGGACCTCATCCCAGGATTGATCTTCGAGCTGGCGTCCTTTGGGCGTATGGCGCCCTTTGCCGCGTCCTTGTTTCCAAACGCCGCCTCTTTCGTCGAGTGCCATGGTGCCTCCGGTAAATGCGCGTGTGACCGTGGGTGTTGTATGCGTCGGTATGGCACCGCTAAACCCTTGGTTCAAATCGTCATTCCTGATCGACTGATAAGCAAAACTTATCAAGAATACCCGATTATTTCACTAGGGATTTGTTTAGCGGATGACCACCGTGGGTCAAAGACCCTGTCGCACGGCCTCGCGCAGCTCATTGAGCATGAGCGTTTTGGTGGCCTGACGGGGCACCACGAGGGCAATTTTTTTCTCCACCACAGGCTCCACCAGGTCGAGCACGGTGATATCGCCCTCATCGCCCAACTCCTCGATCAGGACCTTGGGCACGATGGTGGCGGCGGTGCCCTGTTTGGCGATCACGATGGCGGCGTTAAAGCCGTTGGAGTCAAAAATCACGCGGGGCTGCGCGCCCGCATCCTGGAACACGCGGTCAATGATCTTGCGGTTCTGCATGGCGGGTTCCAGCAGGCTCAGCGGCAACTCTGCGGCCTTGGCCCATGTGATGTCGGATTGCGCCTCCGGTACCATCGCCTTGGGGGCCACGAGCACGTAGGTTTCATCATAGGCGGGATCGATATGCATCAGGTCAGAGGAGACCCCATCGGCATAGGTGAGACCGGCGTCGAATTGGCGGTCTTCGATGCCTTGTTGGATGGACAGCGATGAGGCGGTGATGATGCGCGTTCTGAGGCCTGCGTGGTTTTGATGGAGGCGGATGGCCAGCTGGGCCGCGACGGCCACGGCGGTGGGCACAACGCCCAGCACGAGCGAGCCTGTCACCTCACCTTTGGAGGCTTTGAGTTCGCGTTCGAGGTTTTGGGTGCGCTCAAGAATATCGCGGGCATGGGCCAGCACCTTTTCGCCTTCGGGGGTGAGTTGCTGAAAGCGGTTGCCGCGTTTGACGATGGCGACGTTGAGATTGTCCTCTAGGTGACGGATGCGCATGGAAAAGGCTGGCTGTGAGAGGCCGCATTCTTGGGCCGCGCGGGCAAAGTGCCGCGTGCGGGTGAGCGCCACCAGGCATTCGAGGTCTTTGAGATCGATCATGAGGCTTTATGGGACGAAGGATGCGCGCGGGCAAGCTGCGTCTCACGCCAGAGCATGAAGAGCCCGGAGCTCACCACGATGGCGGCGCCCAAAAGCGTGATCGGTGTGGGCCAATCGCCGAACACCGCGTAACCCAGGATGAGCGCCCACAGGAGGCCGGTGTAGCGGAAGGGGGCAACAAAGGCGATATCGCCCACGCGCATCACCAGCGTGGCAAAGAGATAGGCCCCGATGATCAGCACGGACGCCGCCGTGATCAGGCCCCATGACCGATCGCTCATGACCTGCCAGTCCTCGGTCAGGCTAAGCGCGCCGAACACCACCATGACCGCGACCGAGTTGGTCAGAACGATGAGCATGGTGGGCACAGAGCGCGACATGCTGCGTGTGATGAGGTCGCGGGCTGTCACGCAGGCCACGGCGGCCAGCCCGTAAAGGGAGTAGAGGGTGAAATCCGCGGTGCCGGGCCGAATGATCAGCAGGACACCCACCAAACCCACGGCAATCGCGGTAAAGCGCCGCCAGCCCACAGGTTCGCCCAGCACGGCCCATGCGGCCAAGGTGATGGTGAGCGGCAGCGCCTGCATGATGGCCGTCACATTGGCCAGCGGCATGTTGAAAAGAGCGGTGAGAAAGAAAAACGCGGTGGCGGTGTCGGTGAGGCTGCGCAAAGCCAAAAGCCCGGCGTCTTGGCGGGTGATCCGCGTCAGAAACGCCCCCATGCGCCAGGCGATGGCGGCCACCACGAGGGTGGTCATGACGCCGCGCAGGAAGAGAAGTTGATAGAGCGGCACGTCACCCGCCATCATTTTCATCAGCGTGTCGTTGAAGGTGAACGCGGCCATGGACGCGGTCATGAACCCGGCGGCGAGCAGGTTGTCTTTCAGGGGTGTGGGGTTAGTGGTCATAGGCAGCGGTGGGGGCCAGCCCCGTCGCCATTGTCGCTCGGACCAATGGCGCAACAATGGCGACCCCCGGGATATTTTCAGCCAGAAGAAACAGGGGCGAAGCGCGCATGGGTTAACTGGAGAACGTGAGGCGGCTGGCGATCTGGCTGTGCAGATCTGGGTTCGCTGCGAGCACGCCGGCGACCATGGGTTTGGGATTGTTGAAGTGAAGCGGGTGGCCTGTGCGATCGGAGGTGATGGCGCCGGCCTCACGCAGGATCAGATCTCCCGCGGCCACATCCCATTCCCAGCTGGGGCGGAAGGTGATCATGCCGTCAAAGCGCCCTTCGGCCACGAGCGCCATGCGGTAGGCCAGCGACGGGCGGTAGGCGCGGGTCACCTCAGGCGGGGGGCCGTGCCAGAATTCAGGCTTGAAATTGTGTTTGACGGATAAAAGCTCGGCTGTGTTGAGGTCCGCCCTGTGGCTGATGGTGATGCGGCTGCCGTTGAGCGTGGCCCCCTGCCCCATGGCGGCCGCATAAAGCATGTCGCGTTTGGGCAGATAGACCACGGCGGCGCGCGGCCGGCCGTTTTCGACCACGGCCAAGGAATGCGCCCAGGTGTTGGAGCCTTCGATGAAGCTGCGGGTGCCGTCGATGGGATCGATGACGAAAAGCGTGTGGTGGGACAGGCGCGCCGGGCTGTCTTCGCTTTCTTCCGAGAGCCAGCCATAATCTGGCCGCGCGCTTTGCAGGATGTCGTGGAGCGTGTCGTTGACGGCCAGATCGGCCTCTGTCACCGGGCCTGCGCCATCGGGCTTGTCCCAGGTTTTGGTGTCATCGGGCGCAAAGCGGCAGGCCACCTCTCCGGCCGCGCGGGCGGCTTGGATCAAAAGCTCCAGATCAGGCGCCGGCAAGGGTCATCCCTTCGACGAGAAGTGACGGCACGACCCGGCTGAGATGGGTGCGGGCGTCATTGGCGGGGATCAGGCGGCGCAGCATGTCCGGCAGATGACCCGCGATGGTGCATTCATTGACCGGATAGGCAATTTCACCGTTCTCAATCCAGAACCCCGAGGCCCCGCGCGAGTAATCCCCTGTGTTGGGGTTGATCGTGGCCCCGATCATGGAAGTGACCAGAAGGCCAGTGCCCATGTCAGACAACAGCTCTTGGCGGGTTTTGCGGCCTTGGGTCAGCGCCACATTCCAGGTGCCGGGGCTGGGCGGGCTGGAGGTGCCGCGCATGGCGTTGGCGGTGGACGCCTCCCCCAGTTTGCGCGCGGTGGCCAGATCGAGCGTCCAGCCTTGCAGCACGCCGTCTTGCACGATGGCGCGGCGCGCGGTGGGCAGACCTTCGGCGTCAAAGGCGCGCGAGGCGGCGGCGCGGGGGCGGTGCGGATCCTCAATGAGGTCGATCCCGTCGGGCAGCACAGCCGCGCCTTTTTGATCGCGCAACCAAGAGGCGCCGCGGGCGATCGCCTGGCCGTTCACAGCCCCCAGCAGATGACCGATGAGAGAGCTGGCGATGCGTTCGTCATAGAGCACGGGGTATGCGCCGGTTTTGGGTTTGCGCGCGTCCAAAAGGGAGACGGCCCGTTCTCCGGCGCTGCGGCCAATGTCATCCGCCTGACGCAAATCGGCGTGGAAAATGCGGCTGTCGCCGTCGCTGTCGCGCTCCATGCCCGTGCCTTCGCCCGCGATGGCCACGCCGTAAAGGGAGTTGTCCGAGCGCATGTAACCGGCAGAAAACCCGTTGGTCGCGGCCATATGAATGCTGCGGCGGGTGTGGCTGGCCACAGCCGTAGACACTTGGCTGACGCCCTTGACGGCCAGGGCGGCGGCCTCAACCTCCAACGCCGCCGCGCGCAGGGCGTCGGGGGAAGGATCGGGCGAGGGATCGTTGAGCTCAAGCGTGACTGGGTCGCAGCCCAAGCCCAGTTCGGTGGCCTCCGCAAGACCCGCATGGGGATCTTCGGGGGCTTCGCGGGCCATGGCGACGGCCCGTTCGGCCAGCGTGTCAATCGTGGCTTTGGACGTGTCAGAGGCCGAGACGCAGGCCTGCCGCCCGCCGATCAGTACGCGCAGACCGATATCGGTGCCATCCGCGCTTTCGGCCTGTTCCAGATCGCCCGCCCGCACGCCCACGCGCACCGATGTGCCCTGCACCGCCACCGCGTCAGCCGTCTCAGCACCGGCCGCCATGGCGGCGCTGAGCAGTGCATCTGTGAGCGTGTCGAGGGACGTTGTCATGGAGATCTCTTGCGGTGGCGTGGTGCTGCGCTCACAGGTAGACCGCTGCCCCGGTGCCTGCAAGCGTAGGCGCGGCATTCGGGCAAGAAAAAGGGCCGCGCGATGGGCGGCCCCTGTTCAAACTGTTGCGGCGCTTATTGAATGCGCTGACCGTTGGCGAAGATCTGACCATTGCCCTGCACCTCAATGGTGGAGGTCAGCGTGTCTGGCTCAGAGCCCGGTACCGCGAAAAGCCCCATCATCATGCGCACGCCTGAGGCCTCTTGATCCGGGATGAGACCCATCGCCACCAGTTTGTCCAGAAGGCCGTTGCCGCCTGCCAGGGCGAGGTTCAGCTTCCCCGTTGGCGCGGGCAGCCCGTCAAAGGTGGTGAGATCGGAATTGTCGAAGGTGAAGGCCCCATCGCCCAAAAGCTCTGCGCCTGCGGCCCGCACGGTGAGGCCTTTGACATCGAGCGAGTGCAGCTCACCGGGTTGCGCGCCGCCCGCAGAGGATTGTGCCAAAGCCATCGGATCCATGATGTCAACCAGCAGCTTGGCGGTGCCACTGAGCGCCACAGCCACTGTCGCGGGGTCGCGCGGCAACTGTCCGGTCGGATCCACAAGGCCCCAGAGCAGATCGGACATGACGAAGTCCGCAAGCGTCACATCCATTCCGAAGGGCTGCAGCTCATCCCGGGCCGAGACCGGCATTTGCAGGCTGAGCCCGTTTTCCTGGGCCGATAGCTCCACCGGGAAAGGGATATCCGTGCCCGCGACAGAGATGTCCTGCGCGGTGGAGGAAATGGCATAGCTGAGCCCGTCTTCGTTCATGGCGACGCCAAAATCGCTGGTGTCGGACTTTGATTTCAGCTGAAAAATCTCACCGGTGTCGTTGAAATTCACGTCCATGGTGCCGCCGGTAAAGGAGAGCGTGGCATCCACCGCAAAGCCCTGTTTCAGCATCGCGCCCATGTCATTCATATCGCCATCGGCGGGCAAAGCGGCGACCACGGCGGTGTCCACGCTGTCGGCGCTGCCTTGCAGGATCAGCCGCCCTTCGGCCCCATCGGGATCAGTCGCATCCACCACGTAGGACACGGCGCCCGCGGTGATCTTTTGCGCGATCTCGTAGAGCGCGCCGCTTTTGGAGGTGGAGGAGCCGGCAATATTGGCCACGCTCATCTCGGCCTTGCCGATGGTCGACATGGGCAGCGTGACCTGATCGACAGTGATCTCATCAATGGCCAGCCCCAAAAGGGCCGCGGAATAGGTGTAAAGGATGTTGTCCGGGTCGCCCGAGACCACACCGGACCAGTCTTTCGTGGTGTAACTGGCCGCCACGTTGACCGGATCTTCGCCCGCCGCCTCAACCAAAACGCTGAGGGGCAGTGTTTCCGGCAAACCGATGGAGACCGTGCCATTGCCGTTATCGGTCAGCGTCATCTCGGCCATGGTCAGGGTGATCGACACGTCCTCTTCGGGGATTTCGGTGACCATCACGATATTGGTGACCGCCAATTCATCACCGCTGCGCGCCTCTGTGGCTGTGAGCGTGTAGCCGGAGGCCGCCATATAGGCCTGCCAATCGGACCAAACCTGTTCTGGTGTCACATCCGCGTAGGCACCCGTGGAGGACACCAGCGCCACGAGGGCTGCACCACTCATCATGTGAGACTTAAAGGACGTCATAATCGACCCTTCCGTTTTTTGCGTTCCCGTGTAGCTTCTGCCCAAGAACCGTGAGGGTCAAGCGCTAGTTGGGGCCTTTTGACCACAGATAAGAAGGACAGCCGTGATGGACATGACCGGAAAAACCACCCTGATCACCGGGGCCAGCCGCGGGATTGGCGCCGCAGCGGCGCGGGTTTTTGCCCAAGCGGGCGGAAATGTGGTTCTGGCGGCGCGCAGCACTGCAGAGATTGACGCGATTGCCAGTGAGATTGGCGACACGTTTGGTGACAGGGCCCGCGCGATCGCCTGTGACGTCAGCGATTTTGACCAGGTGGCGCAGGCGGTCGCCCTCTGCCAGAGCAGCTTTGGCGGTCTGGACGTGCTGATTGGCAATGCCGGGATCATCGATCCCATCGGCCCGCTGGAGGCGTTGGATCCGGGCGATTGGGGTCGGGTCATCGATATCAACCTCAAGGGCGTGTTCTACGGGATGCGCGCGGCCATCCCGGTGATGAAAGCCGCAGGCCACGGCACGATCATCACCATCAGTTCCGGCGCGGCGAGCAACCCCCTTGAAGGGTGGAGCCATTATTGCAGCTCCAAGGCAGGGGCGGCGATGCTGACCCGCTGTGCAGATCGCGAAAACCGCGACGCAGGGCTGCGGGTGATGGGGCTCTCGCCCGGCACCGTGGCCACGCAGATGCAGCGTGAGATCAAATCGAGCGGCATCAACCCGGTGGCGCAGCTGGACTGGTCCGATCACATTCCGCCGGACTGGCCCGCGCGGGCGCTTTTGTGGATGTGCAGCGCGGAGGCGGATGAATTTGTTGGCCAGGAGATAAGCCTGCGCCAAGAGGACATTCGCCGCCGGGTGGGCCTGATATGATCCGTTTGGAGAAGGACGGCGGGCTGTGGATTGCCACGATTGATCGCACGGAAAAGGCCAATTCCCTGACCGAAGCGATGCTGACCGAGCTTGCCGAGATTGCCGAGGCCGCGCAAGAGGCGCGTGTTCTGGTGCTGACGGGTGCGGGATCGGTGTTTTCTGCCGGTGCGGATCTGGAGGCCGCGCGCGCGGGTCTGGCGCTGAGCCCGGTGTGGGAGCGGCTGTCGGGGGCTGTGGCCGCCCTGCCCTGCCTCACGATTGCTGCGCTCAATGGCACGGTGGCGGGCGGTGCGATGGGCATGGTGCTGGCCTGTGACATGCGCGTGGCCGTGCCCCGGGCCAAGGCGTTTTACCCGGTGATGAAGCTGGGGTTTTTGCCGCAACCCTCGGATCCGCCGCGCCTGGTGCGGCTCTTGGGGCCGGCGCGGGCCAAGATGATCCTGATGGGCGGGGTGAAACTGGAGGCGGCGACGGCCGAGGCTTGGGGCCTTTTTGACCAGATCGCGGAGCCAGAGACCCTGATGGAGACAGTGCGCGCCTTGGCGGCTGACACGCTGGCGGCCACGCCAGAGCACGCCGCTGCGATCAAATCCATGTGCGCGGGCTGATCAAAAGCGAGACGCGACCCGCAAGGGGAGCGACGAGCGCGGCATTATCGCCGTGCGATCAACCGCGCCATATCGATCATCCGGCAGGAAAACGCCCATTCATTGTCGTACCAACCAAACACCCGCAACAGCCCCCCGGTTGAAACAGATGTCTCCGGCCCGCAGATCACGATGCTTTCAGGCCGGGCGCGCAGATCGGCGCTGACCAGAGGTTTTTGCGTCCATCCAAACACGTCAGAGCCTTCCGCCGCGGCGCGCAAAACGGCGTTCACTTCCACCTCCGAGACCGGTTTTTCGGTCTGAACGGTGAGGTCGATGGCAGACACGCTCGCCGTTGGCACCCGAATGGCGCGCGCCTCAATCCGGCCTTTGAGCCGGGGCAAGACCAATCCGGTCTGGTGCTGCGCGCTCGTGGTGGTGGGCACCATTGAAAGCGCGGCGGCCCGGCTGCGCTCAGGTGCTGCGCGGGGTTTGTCGACGGTGGGCTGACTGCCGGTGTAGCAATGCACGGTGGTCATCTGCCCGCTGACGATGCCAAAGGCCTCATCGAGGACCCGCGCCAAAGGGGCCAGCGCATTGGTCGTGCAAGAGGCGTTTGAGATGATCCGCTGCGCACCCAGCTCGCCCTCATTGGCGCCCATGACCAGCGTCACATCCGCCTCTGCGGCGGGGCCTGAGACCAGCACCGCCGTGGCGCCCGCCAAAAGCCCGCGTTCGGCCACCGCGCGGGTGCCGCCCATCCCGGTGCATTCGAGCACGAGATCCACGCCCGTCAAATCAAGCTTCGAAAGGTCGGGTTCGGCGTGAAACGGGATTGTCTGCCCATCGACGCTGAGCGCGCCGGGCGCGGTGCTGACATCCCCGTGCCAGGGGCCAAAAACGCTATCATATTCAAAGAGATAGGCGCAGGTGTCCAAAGGTTCGATATCGTTGATCAACACGATCTCAAAATCCGTGCTGTGCCGCAGCAAAACACGCAACAGCGTGCGCCCAATGCGGCCGAACCCGTTGATGGCGATGCGGATGGAAGGGTGGGACATGGGGATCACTTGATTAGGTCAGCAATGCTGCCTTTTCGCACGCGCAAAGCGCCGAATCCACCCGTGTAATGAAATTTGATCAAATTGTCGGACGGGTCGAAATCAGGCGCTCAGCTTTTTCAACGCCGCCGCCGATTGATCGCGCACGCCCTTGAGTTCTTTCATCGCCTCATCCAGCTCTGCGCGTTGCTGTGCCAGCGCGGCCAGCTGCATATCGGCCTGTTCGATCCAGATCTCCAACTGAGCATGGGTGCCCTCTTCTTCGTAGATTAACAGCCATTGGCGAATTTGTTCCAGCGCAAAGCCCCATTTTCGACCTCTGAGGATCAGCGTCATCCGCGCCACTTCACGCGGGCCATAAAACCGCGAGCGCCCGTCCCGCGTGGGATTGAGCAGTTCGATATACTCGTAGTAACGCAATGTTCGCGGCGTCACGTCGAACTTTGCGCACATCTCTTTGAAAGAAAGTTGCGTCTCTGACATGTGTCCTCCCTGTGGATAGAATACGGGCAGAAGCGGTTTCGGGCAACTGTCGCTATTGCCCATGACCTCTCGACGCGGTCATATAGGCGTGAAGCGACCCGGAAAGACCACCATGTCCAAGACTGACCCGCCCACAGACCAAGACGCCCAATTGGCGGCCACGCAGCGCTTTATCGAAGCGTTGCCTCATTCCAAGGCCCTGGGAATGCGCGTGATTTCGGCCGGGCCGGGCACGGCGGAACTGGCCATGGAATATGACCCCAAATTCGTGGGTGACCCGGAAACGGGCGTCATTCACGGGGGCGCGGTGTCGGCCCTGATGGACACCTGTTGCGGGGCCGCGACGATGGCGCATCCGGATGTCAAAGGCGTGACCGCCACCATCGACCTGCGGATTGACTATATGCGCCCGGCGACGCCCGGGCAGTGCATTCGCGCGCAAGCCACATGTTACCATGTCACGCGCAACGTGGCCTTCCTGCGCGCCCGTGCGATCGATGATGACGAGGACCGCCCGGTCGCCTCGGCCACCGGGACCTTTACCACGGGAACCGGCGCATGAGCCGGGCAAAGCCAGAGCCTGTGAAGGTGGTGAAACATCGCCGTGATGCCGCGCTGACCAGTTTGGTGCAGGGCGTGCCTTACATCCATTTTCTGGGCATCGAATTTGACCGCCGCGGGGATGAGTTGACGGCCATCTTGCCCTATGCCGAACACCTAATTGGCAATCCCGCCCTGCCCGCTTTGCACGGCGGCGCGACGGCGGCGTTCTTGGAGGTCACGGCGATCATCGGGCTCAGCTGGTCCATGCTGTGGGACGGGGTGGAACGCGGTGCGCTGGATTTGGAGGCGATGCAGGCCGGTGATCTGCCACGCCTGCCCAAGACCATCGGGTTCACCGTGGATTACCTGCGCTCTGGCCTGCCCCGGGACAGCTATGCCCGCGCACGCGTCAACCGATCCGGGCGGCGCTATGCGTCGGTGCATGTGGAAGCCTGGCAAGACAACAGGATGCGCCCCCATGCGCAGGCCACCGGGCATTTCCTGATGCCACGCCGGGATGGCTGACACACACACCGCACACAGCCCGCTGACCCATGCCCGCGTGCTGCGCATCGCGGTGCCGATTGTTCTGTCCAACAGCACCGTGCCTTTGCTGGGCCTGGTGGACACGGCGGTGGTGGGCCAGATGGGCGAGGCCGCACCGATTGGGGCGGTGGGCATTGGCGCGATTATTCTCACTTCGCTTTACTGGCTGTTCGGATTTCTGCGCATGGGCACGATCGGCCTGGCCAGTCAGGCCAAAGGCGCGGGCGACACGGCCGAAGAGCATGTGATCCTGACCCGCTGCATGATCATCGGAGCGATGGGCGGCGCGCTGATGATCTTGCTGCAATGGCCGCTCTTTCACGGAGCGTTCCTGATCTCTCCGGCCAGTGCCGAGGTGGAGAACCTCGCAAGCGACTACCTTGCCATTCGGGTCTGGAGCGCCCCTGCCCTGATCTCGCTTTACGGCGTCACGGGCTGGCTGATTGCGCAAGAACGCACGGGCGCGGTGCTGGTGCAGCAATTGACGATGAACGGGCTCAACATTGCGCTGAACATCTGGTTTGTGCTGGGGCTGGAGATGGGCGTGGCGGGTGTGGCTTGGGCGACATTTGTTGCGGAATGGGCGGGGCTGATCCTTGGGCTGTGGTTTTGCCGAGGCGTTTTCCAAGGCCCGCATTGGCGCAACCGGGCACGGGTTCTGGCGCGCGGCCCGCTGATGCGCATGGCCCTGATCAACCGCGATATCCTGCTGCGATCGCTGTTCATTCAGGTGGTTTTCGTCTCGTTCATGTTTTTCAGCGGGGACCTGGGCGATGTCACCTTGGCGGCCAATCAAGTGCTGCTGCAATTCGTGTTCCTCACGGCCTATGGCCTCGATGGGTTTGCCCATGCAGTGGAGACATTGATCGGGCAAGCCATTGGCGGGCGGGATCGCGCAGGTCTCAGACGCGCGGCGTGGCTGGGGTTTCAATGGGCCCTGTTGGTGGCGCTGTTGATCACCGTGAGTTTTGCCGCGTTGGGCAGGCAGATCATCGCGCTCATGGCCACATCTGAGGCAGTGCGCGCAGCGGCGGGATCCTACCTGATTTATGTCATCGCCACGCCGATGACCTCTGTCTGGTCCTTCATGATTGATGGGATTTTTGTCGGCGCCACGCGGGCACGCGACATGCGCGACACCATGGTGATGAGTGCGGTGCTCTATATGGTCTGCGCCGTTGTCTTGTTGCCGCTCTTTGGCAATCATGGGCTGTGGATTGCGCTGCTGATCAGCTTTTTGGCGCGCGCCATCACCCTTGGCCTGCGCTATCCTGCCTTGGAGCGGGAGGCGTTTGACTAAAGCTCTTCGCTTTGCAGCTGTTCGGCGGTGGCGCGGCCCAGAAGGTAGGACAGCTCCTCATACATCTGGTCAAACACGGCAAAGAGCGCGGCGTTGAAGGCGCGGCCCTCATCGGTGCGCCAGAACGCGGCATAAGCCTCCAGATCCTGTTCAGGCAGCGCGCCATAGGCGGTCAGGAAATAGCCCTGGATCCAGCCGGTGCTTTCAGAGCGCACGCTGCCTTCCTGGGTCCAGACATCGCGCAGGATATCCTCTTCGCCCAGATCAATCGCGCCGCCATCGGCCAGACCGCGATAGAGCATTAGATTGGCGTTCATGATCCCCATGACGTTGAATTCGACCAGATCGCTGTCCTCCATCATGGTGGTGATTTGCGCGATCAGCGGGTCGTCATTGTCTGTGAGGTCTTCAAACCGGTCGCGCGCGGCCATCTCGACCTCTTCATCGAAAAACGCCTCGCGGGCGGCGAGCTCCAGCGCGATGATTTCCGCGCCCAGTTCGGACGTGAAAAAGGCCACGAGCGGGTCCAGATCGGTTTGCGCCAGTTCGGCCTCAAGACCCGAGGTGAGCAGATCATACATGCGCGCCTCGTCATAGATCAGCCCCACGCGCAGCCGCCAACCGGGCGTGTCGGCATCCATCATCATGTCCTGGATGAGGGTCGCGCCATATTGCACGCCTTCGTCATGCATGATGGCGACCGTGTCGGTCATGCGCAGCGCATCCATCAGCACGTCAAACTGCGCGGCCCGGTCGGCCAGCGCGGCTTGTGCCCACAAAAGCGCGGCCATCAGAAGGCCCAGGAGCACTGCAAGGCCGGAAGTCAGGCGCGAGGCCACGATCACAACTCCTCCGCCGGGTGCAGTTCGGCCAGTTTCACAGCGAGCGTTTCGAACCGGTTGGCCATGATTTCATACTGCACGGCGTTCATCAGCTGATAGACCTCTTGCATGGTGGGATGTTCCAGCGCCTCGGCGTAAGCCGCCAGATCCGCATCCGTGATATCGCGGTAGGTATAGGCCGCACTGGCCAGGCCACCGGCCTCCATATCCGCGATCATCGCCTCTTCGTCTTCTTTGATCAGCAAACGCAGCGTGTCTTCATCAATCTCGTAGCCCAAGGCCCCGGCATGGGAGGCGGCCATCAGGAAGCGCACCATCACCTCTTGCACCGCGCGCACGCTTTGGCCCGAGGCATCCACCGCCTCCATGAGGCGCATGAGCGATGTCAAACGCGGGCTTTCCGGGCCCATATCC
>JBCCDT010000002.1:0-68180 GCA_039030635.1 Pseudomonadota bacterium | reverse complement strand
GGACCAAGCCGCCTTAAGCTACCTTCATTTGAAGGTCCGCTTTGATAGTGTTGCGCGGAGGCATTGCTGTTCCTCCGCGCGTAATGAAGTCACTCAGGTTTAGTAGTGTAATCCATATCTATTGCTTCTGGCCCAACCGCTGGGCCAATGAGTTGGCGCATTTGATCTCGAAATCTTTCAACCAACGATCGCTTCAACATCCAGCGGTGAAAGTCGCCTGGTGAGGTATTGTGATGCAGGACTGATTTGTATCCACCAGGCGCCTCTATGTCGTAGCGCACCGGAAATTGTAGCCATGTCCCCTGCATCTCTTCCGAGAGCATCCAGTTCAGATAGAGTTTTGCTGCAGCTTTGTTTTTGGCCTGTGTGGGAACTGCGCCGGTTTGGAACCAGGTCAAAAAGTAGTCCTCCTCAGGCAAAAGCAGTTCTGTGTTTAAACCGGGGAAGTTTTCAAAGGCCCAAAAGGTGGTAAAGCTCGCCGCGTACCAGCCGTTGTTCACGGCGTGATAGGGCATGGCCGTGCCGCGTACCCAAACGGGCTCTTGCGCGACGAGTTGTTCCAGGTAGTCCCAGCCATAGGCCTCCTTCAGCATCCAAAACTGATAAAGGACCGCGTCGTCATCGTGAGGGTACGTCAGGATGATGTCGCCCTTCAGCGCGGGGTCCAGATAGTCCATTGCGTCGCGCGGTGGGTTGTCGGGATCCACCATGTCGAGGTTGACATAATTGGTGAAAGTGACACCGTAGAGGCCCGTCCAATATCCGTTCGGGTCGCGATGGTCGGGAAACACCTTGTCCCAATTGGCGGGCTTGTAAGCCTCTAGAAGGCCGCGTTCCATATAGTAGTTGAAGTCATGCAACGTCTGAAATTGAATGACGTCTGGCACGTTTTCCTCGCCACCGGCGGATCGGGCATTGTCATAGCGTGGCGCATGGTTTTTGCTGACATCTACGCTGTGCGTGACATTCAGTTCGGGAAACCGCGCCTTGAATTGGTTGAGATAGTAATCGATCTGCGTCGGCTCATCGCCACCGGCGCGCAAAACAAACTCGCCGCCTTCTGCGAGCGCTGCCTCGTAAAGTTCGTCAAGACTGCGCGTTTCTATTTCGACCGCCATGGCGGATGTAGTCAGGATGGCGGACGCGACAGCGCCCATAGCAAGTCGGTTTCTCATAAGAGAGATCTCCTTTGATTGATTTGAGGTGGAAAGATCGGGGTCCGAAGCCGCGCTCAGGAAGAGAAAACGTCCCAGCCTTTGATCACGGCAGGTCGCGCGCTGAAGCGTTCTATGTAGGCCATGACCCGGGGCATTTGATCCAACCCAGTTTCCGCTTCTGCCTTGTAGAAGCGTGGGATTGTCTGCAGCCACGGACCGATCGCGATGTCGGCAATTGAGTAATTTCCTGCGATCCAGGCCCTGTCATCCAGACGCCGTTCAATCACGCCAAGAATGCGCTTCACCTCATCCAAATATCGTTGCTTGGGAAGTGGGTCCTGTACGTCTTTTCCGCCAAAAGCATAGAAGAACCCGAACTGACCAAACATCGGGCCCACGCTTCCGATCTGGAACATCAGCCACTGCATGATCTCATAGCGTTCATGATCGTTCGGGCTGAACAGCTGTCCCGCTTTGTCGCCTAGATACATGAGGATGGCCGCACTCTCGAAAATGCCAATTGGGCGTCCATCTGGTCCATCAGTATCAATGATTGCGGGGATTTTATTGTTCGGACTGAGGGACAGAAACTCGGGGCTTTTGACGTTTTCGTTGCTCAATGGGACGCGGTGAGCCTCATAAGCGATGCCAAGTTCTTCGAGGGCAATCGGGATCTTGACCCCATTGGGCGTCCCAAAGGCGTAGAGCTGTAGACGGTCAGGGTGCCGTGGCGGCCATTTTTGCGTGATCGGAAAGTCATGCAGGTCCAGCAGTGATTGCGATGACGTGTTCTCAGATGCCATGGTGCTTCTTTCTCTGTGTTGGAAGAGAAGATGGCACGATTTTCACGCATGAAAATTCGCAATCTATGCAAGCACGTATTGCATGAAAGCACAGGTAGAGTTTTGGGTTTGTAGCTGAATGCAACGCTTGGTGACATCAAGGCGTGCCGAAAAGCTCGTCCGTTACATGTTTGGCTGCGAACTCAAAGAATGCATGCACCCGTGCGCTACGCCGCACATCAGGATGGGCCAGGAGCCAAAGATCCCAGATCACGGACTTATCGGGCTCGTCCAAACGCATGAGCTCATCCGATTGTTCGCCCAAGTAACTTGGCAGCACAGCGATCCCAAGCCCGGATTTCACGGCATCCAGGACCCCCATCACGGTACTTACAACGGTAACGCGCGCATCTTTGTGCTTTTTCATCACGGTGATTTTGCTCATCGGGGATTGGTCCAGATCGTCGTCGAGCATGATCCACCGCATCTCCTCATCGGCTAGGCTCTGCGCTTTGTCCCAGTAACCGTGCGCCACATATGTCGCGCAATGTATTTTGGACACCTTCCGACCAACCCAATGCTGCGGCGGGTTGAGAGTGGGGCGCAGCGCGATGTCGGCATCGCGTCTTGTCAGGTCCAGAGATCGAGCATCTGACAATAGGCGAAGATCCACATCAGGATGCGCGGTTTGAAACTGGGAAAACACGGGCGTTAAGCGATGGAGCAAACTGTCTGTTGTTGTCACCGTCAACTGCCCTTCAAGGCGCTGATCTTTACCGCCAAGCTCCATCTCAATCTGATTGATCCCTTTGCACAGAAGGATTGCACGGGAATAAAACAGTTCCCCGGCAGGCGTCATGACATAGCCGTGGTTGTGGCGTTCAAAGAGCCGGACACCGAGCCGATCTTCAACCCCCTCAATGCGCCGGTAGACCGTGGAGTGGTTCACATCCAACATGCGGGCCGCACCGGCAAGACTGCCCGCTTCGCAGACGGACAGAACGAAGGGCATATCGCTCCAGTCCACCTTCTGAGCGTGCCGCGCTCTGATACCTGGCTGTGCTTTCATGCAAGACCCTTTTGCATAGATGTGTAATTTTCTTTGCAGAGGGTAACAGGCATAAGTATGGCAAGCAACAGCACGGAGCAGATCATGACCTCTACACTCAACCTGCCAAAACGGATCGGACCTAAGCCTGAAACCCAAGGGCGATTGCCGCATTCACAGCTCACCCAGCATGGATCTGATGAAATCGTCGACAAGCTACATACGTGGTGTTTTTCGCTGCCAAACATCAACAACGAAGACAGTGGCATTTCCGTGCCAGGATCGCGCGCGATGATTGTGCAAGACGGTGTTGAAGCCAATCCTCAGGCCTTCATGATCGGCCGGGAGTTTGCGCATATCCATCCCAAACCGGACAATGGCAGCATGCATCTCGTCTTGCCCGTAGAAGACATAGGTGCCGTCAAAGACATGGGCTGGGGCGAGGATCACTACTTGGTCACGCAAGGCCAATGGCCGCCCGGACTGATGATGGTATTCTCACCGCGCGATGATGACGAACTCGATGTCGTGAAACAAATCGTGGCGCGATCCTATGAGTTCGCCACAGGCCAGAGTGTCGATCGCTAACGCGACCGATGGATTACCAGAAACCACGCTTCCATCTTTCATTGCGGGACGGTGTGTCACCCGACATTCTGCCGGGCATGCTGCCCGCCGACCGCGCCGCCTGGAACGAAACGCCCGCGTTCCTTGGGTGGCCTGCCGAGCTGCAGCGCGTTCATGCCGCCATGACCGAGGCCAGCACCCGATTGGTCAATGGCCTAGAAGTCCTGCTCGATGAACCCGAAGGCAGCCTTCAGGAACTCATGGGGATTACAGGCATGAACCACCTGGGTGTGGAGTTGGTCGACCGCGTTGAACATCACCACGCCTATGAGGATAGATCGGTTCTCCCCCAGTTTCTTAGCATGTTTCCGGAAATGGAGATGGCTGTGGAGCTGTTGGAACGCGACCACGACTTTCTAGACAATGTACTTACGAGGTCTCGTGAGTTGTTCCTCGCCTTAGAGCCCGAGGTCAGCGCCAAATCCGATATGAGTATCGCCTTGAGAAGTGCAAAGGAACTCCAGCAAGTGCTTCACCGCCACACCTACGACGAGGAAGACTTGCTCATCCCAGCTCTGCTTCATGGTGAGGTGCATTTCTAACGGTAAATCTCAAAGCCGACGTTCGCGTCGAGCGCAGCATCCGGTAACTTGGGCTCAAACCCGACTTTCGCTGCTCCCGCGTATTTTGTCGTTTTCAGGCAGGTGAGCATTTGAAATCTACCCTATCCGCAAAGCATGACCAAAACCTATCGCCTCCACTGGGTGCCTGATAATGCCTCGCTTGTCATTCGGCTGGCGCTGGAAGAGATGGGTGTGCCCTATGAGCCAGTGCTGTTGGATCGTGTGGCAGGGGCGCATAAGGCGGCGGCGTATCTCAAGCTGAATCCGGCGGGTCTGATCCCTGCGCTGGAAACGCCCGATGGCCCAATCTTTGAGACTGCGGCGATCCTGCTCTGGCTGGCGGATCGGCATGGGAAAATGGCCCCTGCCCCGGAACACCCGGATCGGGGGGCGTTTCTGAAATACCTGTTTTTCACGTCCAACACGCTGCATGTGGCAGCAAGGATGCGGTTTTATCCCAACCAGTATCTCGGCGCGGACCCAAGCCCACACGCCACGCTGCGCACGCACCTACAGGGCGAAATACGCCGGCATCTTGATCTGTTGGAGGGTGCCTATGCCAAGGGTGAGGGCGGCCTGGGCGAGGCGCTGTCGATCGTGGATGTCTATGTGGCCTGCATCTGTCGGTGGGTGATGTTATACCCGACGGGTGAGGCGAAGGATTGGTGCCAGATATCCCAGTGGCCGCATTTGCATGCGATGGCGCAGCGGCTAGAGGCTTGTGACTGTACGCGGGCTGCCGTATCTGCCGAAGGGTTGGGGCCAACGCCTTTTACCAACCCGGTCCACCCGACACCGCCAGAAGGCCGCGTGATGTAATGTTCCTGTCTGTCTTTGATATGTTCAAGGTTGGTATTGGTCCGTCCTCGTCCCACACGATGGGGCCGATGGTGGCGGCAGGCCGGTTTCTAGATCTGATGCGCGCCTCCCCGTTTGAATTTCACGGGGTGAAGGGATCGTTGCACGGCTCCTTGGCCTTTACCGGGGTGGGGCATGCGACGGACCGGGCGACCATTCTGGGGCTCGCGGGGATGATGCCCGACACCTATGACCATGAGGCGGCCGAGGCGACCCTGACCAAAATCCGCGAGACCGATGTGGTCAGCCCGCCGGGCCTGGGTGACCTGCGGTTCAACCCGCGCGAAGACCTGAGCTTTGATTTCGGGCCGCGCCTGCCGGGGCATGCCAATGGGATGATCCTGTCGGCCACGGATGCGCAGGGCGATGTGACGCTGCAAGAGACGTATTATTCCATCGGCGGCGGGTTCGTGATGACGGAGACCGAGCTTGCGGCAGGGCGCAACACCGATCCCGGCGCGCCGGTGCCCTACCCGTTTCAAAACGCCGAAGAGATGCTGGAGATGGCGCAGCGATCGGGCAAGACCATTGCCGAGATGAAACGCGCCAATGAAATCAGCCGCAGTGGCGAAGACAATCTGCGCACCGGTGTGGCGCGGATCTGGGACGTGATGAACGCCTGTATTGAGCGCGGCCTTGACCGCGAGGGTGAGCTTCCGGGGGGCCTGATGGTGCGCCGCAGGGCCAAGGGGATCCATGACGCGCTGATCGCAGAACGCGGTGACAACATGAGCGCGCCGCATAAGATCAACGATTACATCGCCGTCTATGCCATGGCCGTGAACGAAGAGAACGCCGCCGGGGGCCAAGTGGTGACCGCGCCCACCAATGGCGCGGCGGGTGTGGTGCCAGCGGTGATCAAATACTGGCTGGAGCATGTGCCCGGCGCATCGCTGCGCCGCGTGGATGATTTCCTGCTGACGGCGGCGGCGATTGGTGGGCTGGTCAAGCACAACGCCTCTATTTCCGGGGCCGAGGCGGGCTGTCAGGCGGAAGTGGGCAGCGCGGCGGCCATGGGCGCGGCGGGACTGGCGGCCGTGATGGGCGGCACGCCAGAGCAGATTGAGAACGCCGCCGAGATCGCGCTGGAGCATCACCTGGGCATGACCTGCGACCCGGTGAAGGGGTTGGTGCAGGTGCCCTGTATTGAGCGCAACGGCCTCGGTGCGATGAAGGCCGTGACGGCGGCGAGCCTCGCCCTGCGCGGAGATGGATCGCATATCGTGTCGCTGGATGTGTGCATTGAGACGATGCGCCAGACCGGGGAAGACATGGCCGAGCGTTATAAAGAAACATCGCTGGGTGGTCTGGCCGTGAATGTGCCCAACTGCTGATGGCGGGCCAAGAGAGCGACCGGGCCCGCACCGGGCTGGGCCTCGGGCTGATGGTGGCCTTCGCGCTCTTTGCACCTCTCATGGACGCGCTGGCCAAGCTGATCGGAGAGAGCGCCGCGGTCGGTCAGATCGCCGCCGTTCGGTTTGTCGCGCAAAGTGTCCTGCTGTTTCCTCTGGCGATCGTATTTGGCTGGCTGCACCGACCGGACCGTCACGAAATGGGCCTGCACCTTGCCCGGGCCGTACTTTTGCTTGTGGCGACCAGTTTTTTCTTTACCGCGCTGAGGTTCATGCCGATGGCGGACACGATCTCAATCTTCTTTGTCGGTCCGTTCTTTGTACTGCTGTTGGGGCGGCTGTTTTTGGGCGAGACGGTGAACGCGCGGGGCTATATCGCTTGCGCAGTGGGGTTTAGCGGGGCGCTGTTCATCATTCAGCCCAGCTTTGCCACGGTTGGGCCAGCCGCATTGTTCCCGCTGGTCACGGCGGTGACATTTGCGATTTACCTCGTGCTGACGCGTCAGATGGCCACGCGGATGCACCCGATCACGATGCAGGTCTATACCGGTTTTGCCGCGCTTGTTTTGGCGGTGCCGGTGCTTTGGGCCTTTGACGGATCCGGGGTTGCGCCGCTTGATCCGATCTGGCCAGACGCGGACACCCTGATCCTTTTGCTGATCCTGGGGGTTGTGGCCACGATCAGCCACGTGATGATCAGTTTCGCCTTGTCGATGGCGCCGGCCTCTCTCGTGGCGCCGGTGCAGTATCTGGAGATCGTCAGCGCCACCGCGCTTGGGTTTTTTATCTTTGGCGATCTGCCCGGGCCGTGGACCTACCTGGGTGTCGCCTTGATCGTGAGTGCCGGGCTTTATGTCGTGGCGGGCGAGACCAAGCCCCGGCGCAGACGGGTCACAGGCCGGTAAATCACCCCTGCCAGTGGGACGCGGTGTTCAAGAGCGCCTCAACCATCTGGGGCAAAACGGCCCGAGGCAGCATCATGAGCAATTTCGGCGCCGTGACCGCGATATCAATCGGCCCCGTGGCCATATTGGAAGTGCCAGACTGACCATCCGGGGCGAAGTGCAACCCGCCGATGGGCCATTTGAGCCCGTCTGACACCCCCTCTACCGCGCCCATTGGGAAGAGCGAAACGGTCGTGCCCGCCGCCACATCCAGGCGGAAAGATGGCGGGCATAGGGCCAAAACCTCATGCTCACCCAAAAGGATGCAGCGTTTTTCAGGATAGCGAACGAGGGTATTGAACACGGCCAGTTGATGATCCATCCGCGCGCCCGTGAACCCGATCCCGATGATCAAGGGCGCAGAAACCTCGCGCAGAGCTTTTTCAAAATCGGTACTGTCCTGTTCGGCAATGAAAAACTGCTGCTCTTTTGGAATGGCCGCGCGGGCCTTATCTGTAATGCTGTCGAAGTCCCCGATCACCGCCTGAGGGCTGTGGCCAAACGCAAGCGCCCGATCCGCGCCCCCATCAGCGGCCACAAGCCCGGGCGCCAATGGCAACGTAAGGTTAAAATCCGCCGCGCTCAGCAGACCGCCACCGACCAGCGTGATTGGTTCTGTTGAGGAAACAATCAAATTTTACTTGCCCTAATTGTCATGATTTTAAGAATAAGAACACATTCTGACCATGAAATGATACGCTAAAATTCCCAGAATCGCGCGGCTTTGGTCCTTTCCATCGTGGTAAACAAATCGTCGCAGAGGCACAAATGCGAGCAATAAAATGGTAAGTACTAGTAAGATTTTGACAGTCTCCTACGGCACGTTTTCGTGCACATTGGAAGGCTTTGACGACAGCTTTGATACAATGAAAGCGATTGCGGAATATTTCCGCGACCTCGCCGCAGATGACAGGTATTTCGGTGCCGAACCGCCCACCCCGGATGCGGATATGCTCGCACGGATCGCTGAAAAAGAGATCGCGCGCCGGGTGGAAGCCCATGAAGATGAAGGAAAAATTCATCTCCGCGCTGAGGGCACTCCGGCCCTGGCCGCAGCACCTGCGCCTCAACCCGCGCCTGCTCCTGCTTCTGAACCCGCGCTTGAACCCGCAGCCGAAGCTGTTCGCCCTGTAGAGGAGACAGCGGCAGATGAGAGCGCGGAAGACACGGCTGACACGCAAGAGCCTGCAACCGATCAGGACGCCGATGATGCTGTAGCTGCGTCGATTGAATCGGCGATGGCGGACGCAGCGGACAAAGAGACTGATGCGGAGGTCGTTCAAGACGCCGGTGAAGAGGCCGAAAACGCCGCCTTCACCGAGGCGGAGGCCGAAGACGACGCCGAAGACCAAGACATTGCGCCCGCCCCTGTGGCCGAGGCAGCAGCACAAGACCCCGAGGATGATGACAGTGTGGCCGCGCGTTTGCGCCGCATCCGCTCTGTCGTGGCGCGTGGTGACGCGGATTTCGAACCGACCGGGTTTTCCGAGGATGAACATGCGCAGGATTTCCTGGGCGATACCATCTCTGATCTCGACGCCGCCCTGATGGCCGACGCGCCCGAGGCCGAAGACATGCCAGAGCGCGTGACATCGCAGGTGATCGACGAGGACACGCATAACGACGCGCTTGAGGCTATTTCCGATCAGTTGACCGGCGACCAAGACGCGGAAGATGACGGGTTTGAGGACGACGCGTTTGAAAACGAAGCTGCTGACATCAAGAACCTGGCAGAAGACACACTGTCCCAGCTTCTGGCGGATGCGATCCCCCATGACACAGACGATGAGGCGGATGAGAGCGCAGCCCTTGATGGCGACATCGAAGAGGATGACACAGCCGTGTCGACCCCACTTCGGGCCCGCGTGATCAAGATGAAGCGCAGCGACTTTGAAGCCGCGATCGCCGATGGCGCGCTGGAAGAGGCGTTTGACGTGCTCGAAGACGATGCGTTCGACGATGAGCCTGCGGAAGCCATTCTGAGCCCCGAAGACGAGGCCGATCTGCAAAGCGAGCTGGACGCCGTCACGGCAGAGCTTGAGGCCGATGCGGAGCCCGTGTCACAGGATCAGGATGATCTGTCCGATACGTATCTCGCAGCCGAGGAAGACGCGTTTGAAGATGACTTTGCGGAGCATGCTGAGGACAGCGCGGTCGAGACTGCGGATGACGACACCGAGTTCGAAGAAGACGTACCCGCCAAAAGCCGCCTTCTGAGCGAAACAGACCGTCCGATCTCCCGTCTTTTTGATGAGACGGACAGCCATCTGGACACGCCCGAGGCGAGCCGCCGTCGCAGCGCCATTCAACATTTGCGCGCTGCGGTTGAGGCCAATGAGGCCGAGGCGGATGCCGGCAGTGAGCTGCGCCGCGGGGCCGATGAAGGGATCTATCGGTCTGATATTGCCGACGTGATGCGCAACAATGAGGCCGAGGACACCGTTGAAGCCCAGCAAAGCGAAGGCACCAACGTGACGCGCCCGCGCCGCCCGATTGAAACCCGGCCTGCGCCGCTCAAACTGGTGGCGGAACAGCGCGTGGACACCGACAACGGCCCCGTCCGCCCGCGCCGTGTGTCTGCCGCCTCAAGCGCGGAGTCGGTGGAACTGCCGCAGGACGCCGACAGCTTCAGCGAATTTGCCGAAGATATCGGTGCCAACAACCTTTCCGAGCTGTTGGAAGCTGCGGCCGCCTATATGGCCGATGTGGAAGGCCGGGTGCAGTTTTCGCGCCCCATGCTGATGGGCAAGCTGAAACAGGCAACAGCGCAGGATTTCTCCCGCGAGGACAGCCTCAAGAGCTTTGGTCAACTGCTCCGCAACGGGAAGCTGAAAAAGCTGAAAGGCGGGCGGTTCACCGTCACCGATGAGACCGATTTTCGCGCCGCCAAACGCGACGCGAGCTGATCCGGCCAACATCATATTGATCCTAAGGGCGCCAGCACAGGGCGCCCTTTTGCATGTGGCTTGAGCGTTGCATCCCATGAGCGAGACTGCCCGAAAGGGCGGACGAGCGGACCCCTAGAGCACGTTCTTGATCGATGTTTCGAGCATGTGCAGGAAGGAGCCAGCCGACGAACTGGCCGACAGCAACAGATAACGATCCTCGCCCGTGCGGATGATCAGCACGCCCAGATGCTCCATCACCGTGCGCGCGGCATCGCCCACGGCAAACCCCGCCGGGTGCAGGTCAATCGGGCAGACGCGTTCCAACGCAGCGATCGACCCTGCGCCACTGATCTCAAGACCCGCCCACACGTCGGTCTGGTCGGTCAGGTAGAGCGCGTTTTTCACATGTTTGGCCACCACCTCTTCGGCGTCCGGCGTGGGCAAGGTGAACACCACAAAGGCCTGGTCCGGCGCAAGCCGCACCAACCGCGCAGCGCCCTTTTTGGTTTCGACGGATGTGCCGGGGTCCGGCATATCCACGCCGTAGCCGGATTTGACCGCCTTGAGCGCCTTGGCATCTGCGCCCAAAGGGATCGCCATATTCACAACCGCCAGATCCTTGGGCGCGCTGAGCGTGACCGTGCCGAACCGCTCTGAATAGCCCGCGAGCGGCGGGGCGGAGACAAGTGAAAATTCAACCACGAAGCCGCTCCCCTTCTGGATCGACGAAATGGGCGGAGACAACCTCAACATCCATTTCCTTGCCATGCACAGGGCTGACAGCGCGCAAGATCTCTCCCATGCGGGTATCCCCTGATTTCACAAAGCCCAGACCAATGGAGTGGCCCAGATTGGGCGACCACGCCACCGATGTCATCCAGCCCTGATCGTTGGTCATATTCACCGTGTCGCCCTTGGTGATGAAATGCGACCCGGCAATCAGGCCCAGGCTGCGATCCACCGGGCGCAGGCCGACAAGCTTCACATCATCCTCGCGGATCATCTCTTCGCGCTGAGACAGGACATTGCCGATGCAGTCCTTTTTCTGGCTGACCATACGGCCGAGCCCGATATTGTGCGCCGTGGTCTGACCGGTCAGCTCATTGGCCGTGCAATGGCCCTTTTCGATCCGCATCACGCCCAGCGCCTCGGTGCCATAGGGGATCGCGTCATACTCTTCGCCGGCTTTCATCAACCCTTCGATCATCGAATTGCCAAAGCGGGCGGGTACGGCGATTTCATAAGCCAGCTCCCCCGAGAATGAGATGCGGAAAAGTCGCGCAGGCGTGCCACCAAAGACCGTGACCTTGCCACAGGCCATGAAAGGGAAGGCCTCATTCGAGAGGTCGAAATCGTCATCCACCACCTTGCGCAGCAGGTTGCGCGCGTTGGGTCCAGCCACGGCAAATTGCGCCCAGCCATCGGTGGTGGAGATGACATGCACATCAAGCCCCGGCCACAGACATTGCCGCGCAAATTCGAGGTTGCGATAGACCAGCACCGCGTTCGCCGTGGTCGTGGTCATCACGTAGTGGTTTTCATCCATGCGCGCGGTGGTGCCATCATCATAGCAAATCCCATCCTCGCGCAGCATAAGGCCATAGCGGACTTTGCCCACTTTGAGCGTGGAGAAGGTGTTGGAATAGACCTTATCAAGGAAGGCACCCGCATCCTTGCCCTTGATGTCGATCTTGCCCAGCGTGGTCACGTCGCAAATGCCCACGGAGCTGCGCGTCGCAAGCGCCTCCCGATCCACACTGTCGCGCCAGCCCTTTTCGCCGGGTTTGGTGTACCATTCCGCGCGCAGCCAGTTGCCGACATTGACGAAACTCGCGCCATGGGACTCCGCCCATTTATGGCTGGGTGTCAGGCGCGTTGGGCGGAAATCTTTGCCCCGCGACCGACCCCCGAAAGCGCCAATGGGCACAGGTGTGTAAGGCGGGCGGAAAATCGTGGTGCCGGTGTCCTGAATGGGCCGCCCGGTCAGGTCCGACATGATCGCAAGTGCGGGGATATTGGCCGTCTTGCCTTGGTCCGTGGCCATGCCCAGCGTGGTGTAGCGCTTGAGATGCTCGACGGAGCGGAACCCCTCCTGATAGGATTGCTTCACATCTTTGACGGTGACGTCGTTCTGCTGATCGAGCCACGCCCGCGTCCGGCTTTCCTTCACATACCAAAACGCAGCGCCATTGCTGGGCTCATCGGAGGCCTCTGGCACATCCGCCGCCACGGGTTTGAAGCCAAGATCGCTCAGCTGAGCATCGGCCACCGCTTGCCCCTCGGCCAAGGCCGCCGCGAGTGTCATCGCACCATTGGCGGCCCCTGCCACAGTCATGCCCACGGGCATCACGCCGCCGGGCACGAAGGCGTTGATGTCTTCGCGCCACACGGGTCGTCCGCGCTGGTGACAGGTGAGATGCACATTGGGGTTCCAGCCGCCAGAGACAGCGACCGCGTCGACGGGAAGGGTGACGCCGTTCGTCGTCTCAATCGCTTTGACGCCTTTGCGCCCGATGGTGTTGACGATCCCCTCACCGCGCAGGTGCCGCACGCCCGGAAGGCTGATCGGCGCATCCACGTCGCGACTGTCGATCACGGCGATGAGTTCGACCCCGGCCTGTCGCAGATCCAGCGCGGTTTGCCAGCCGTCATCATTGTTGGTGAAGACCGCCATCTGCTGACCCGGCACCACGCCGAACCGGTTGAGATAAGTCCGCACAGCACCCGCCAGCATGATGCCCGGGCGGTCATTGTTGCCGAACGCGATGGGCCGCTCGGTGGAGCCTGCGGCCAGCACGGCGCGCTTGGAATAGATGCGCCACAGCACCTGTCGCGGCTTGCCATTGCTGTTTGCCAGATGATCGGTGCAGCGTTCCAGCGCGCCATAGACACCGTGATCATAGGCGCCATAGACGGTGGTGCGGGTCATCAGGCGCACATTGTCCATGGAGGACAGTTCCGCCACCGCGTTGGCCGCCCATTGGCTGCCCGCCTGGCCGCCAACCTCTAGCGCTTCGGCATTGAGCCGTCCACCGGGCAGAAAATCCTCATCCGCGAGGATCACACGCGCGCCAGATCGCGCCGCCGCAAGTGCCGCCACCAAACCAGATGGGCCCGCGCCGATGATCAACAGATCGCAATGCAAGAACCCTTTGTCATAGCTGTCGGGGTCTTCTTTCATCGACAGGCTGCCAAGCCCTGCGGCCTTGCGAATGATCGGCTCATAAAGCTTTTCCCAGAACGCCTTGGGCCACATGAAGGTCTTGTAATAAAAGCCCGCCGTCAGGAAGGGCGAGGCGAAATCAGTTGCCGCCATCAGATCGAAATTGAGCGATCCGCGATGGTTCTGGCTTTTGGCCTCTAGCCCATCGAACAGCTCCGTCACCGTGGCGCGGGTGTTGGGCTCTTGCGCGGCACCGCTGCGCAGCTCGATCAAGGCATTAGGCTCTTCGGAGCCAGCGGTCAGGATGCCGCGCGGGCGGTGGTATTTGAACGACCGGCCCACGAGCAGCTGACCATTGGCCAAAAGGGCGGAAGCCAGCGTATCGCCCGCAAAGCCCGACATCTGTTTGCCATTGAAGGTGAATTTCAGCTTTTGCCCGGGATTGATCAGGCCGGTGCCGACCCGGTTGGCTTGACCCGCAATGGTGACAGGCGTGGTGCTGCTGTCATCATCGGAGACAAAGTTGAGCGTGGTATCTGCCTGGGTCATGTGCCGCGTCCCCGTGCTTTGGCCACATCGCGAGCCAGTTCCACCTTGGTGATCTCATGACTGACCGTGTGGCGGGTCACCACGAGCCAGGACCGATCGCCCTGTTCGTGATACCAAAGCTCTTGATGCTCGCCCGCCGGGTTGTCGCGCAGGTAACCGTATTCGTAGAACCGCTCAGCGGCATCCTCGGCTTGCCAATCAGGGCGGTCGATGAGCGAGGCATCGCCAAGATAGACAAACTCTGCCGCGTCGCGAGGGCCGAGAAGAGGGTGGTTGATAATCATGAGCGCACCGCGCCCCGGACTTGATCCGGGGCCTCTTTTGACAATTGAGGGAGGTCCCGGATCAAGTCCGGGACGTGTGTTTTGATGTTGTAAGGTTCGCGATCCATGGCCGAACTCAGTGCAGGTTGGGCTGATTGCCCATGCCTTTTTCGTCGATCATATGACCGCGCTTGAACCGGTCGAGGCGCAGCTCTGTCGCGACCTCATGAGGTTCGTCCGTGGCCAGCAGATGGGCATAACAATAGCCGGAGGCGGGCGTCGCCTTGAACCCGCCATAGCACCAGCCACCGTTGAAATAGAGCCCGTCAATATGGGTCTTGTCGATGAATGGCGAGCCGTCCATCGACATGTCCATGATCCCGCCCCAGGACCGCAAGAGACGCGCGCGACCAATCATCGGCATTATCGCCATACCGCCTTCGCAGACGTCTTCGACCACGGGCAGATTGCCCCGCTGCGCATAGCTGTTATAGCCGTCAATATCGCCGCCAAAGACCAGCCCGCCCTTGTCGGATTGGCTGACGTAAAAATGCCCTGCGCCAAAGGTGATCACGCCCGGTAGCACGGGTTTGAGACCCTCGGACACGAAGGCCTGCAACACGTGGCTTTCAATCGGCAGGCGCATCCCCGCCATGGCCATCACGCGGCTGGAGGAACCCGCCACGCAGACCGCCACCTTCTTGGCCTTGATCGCACCTCGGGTCGTTTGCACCCCTGTGCAGACGCCGTTTTCAATGTCGAACCCGGTGACTTCGCAGTTTTGGATCAGGTCGACGCCCTGCATATCCGCCCCGCGCGCATAGCCCCAAGCCACCGCATCGTGCCGCGCTGTGCCACCGCGCCGCTGATAAAGCCCGCCTTTGATCGGAAAGCGGGCATTGTCGAAATCCAGAAACGGCAACTCGCGGCGCAGCTGCGCCTGATCGGCAAGCTCCGCATCGGCGCCTGCGAGGAACATGGAATTGGCCCGGCGCACAAAGGCGTCCCGCTGCCCATCCGAATGAAACAGGTTCAGGATCGATCGCTGAGAGACCATGGAGTTGTAATTGGTGTCCTGTTCCAACCCTTCCCACAGTTTCATCGACATCTCGTAGAAAGGCTCATTGCCCGGCAGCATGTAATTGGAGCGAATGATCGTCGTGTTGCGCCCGATATTGCCGCCGCCGAGCCAGCCCTTTTCGACCACCGCGACGTTGCGCACGCCGAACTTGTTGGACAGGTAATAGGCGGTCGACAGACCATGCCCGCCGCCGCCGACAACCACCACATCGTAGCCCTCTTGCGGGTCCGGGTCGCGCCAGGCGGGTGTCCACCCTTTGTTGCCGGTCAGACCTTCTTTGAGGAGACGAAACGCGGAGTATGTCATGACGATTCCCTATGCGTTGGTTTGATCAAGCATCGCAGAGCGCGGCGCCGTAGACTTTTCCAAAACAGTCACGTAGATGCCGTTTATGGACAAAAGCGGACAATTGACCACAAATCGGCGGCGCATTGGCATTCTTCCGCTGGATGGGTTTGCCGCCATGTCCTTTGCTGCGCTGACGGAACCGATGCGGGCGGCGAACCTTTTGGCGCGGCGGGTGCTTTATGACATGGTGGTCTATTCCGTCACGGGCCACCCGGTGCAAAGCTCGGGTGCGACGCTGGTCATGCCACAGGCGCGGATCGGGGAAGATGACCCGCTGGACTACCTCTTTGTGGTCGCGGGCGGGGATCCGATGGCGTTTCAGGGTGGCGCGGTTGCGGCGTGGCTGACGCGGTTGTCGCGCGCGGGCGTGCCGCTTGGCGGTGTGTCGGGTGGGCCTGTGATCCTGGCGCGAGCGGGATTGATGCAGAACCGGCGCATGACCGTCCACTGGGAGCATGCCGCCGCGCTCGCTGAGGTCTCACCGCATTTGGTGATCGAACGATCGCTTTACGTGATAGACCGCGACCGGGTGACCTGTGCCGGGGGGTCTGCGCCGATGGATTTGATGCACGCGCTGATCACCCAGCACCACGGCGCGGAATTTGCCCGCGAGGTGAGCGATTGGTTCATGCACACGGACATTCGCCCCTCAGGCGGGCCGCAACGGGCGGGCCTGCTGGACCGGGTGGGCAGCACAAACCCCGCCATTCTGGACGCCGTGGAGACGATGGAGGCGCATGTGGCCGAGCCTGTCACGCTGGAGCGATTGGCGGAAACGGCAGGCGTATCATCCCGTCAGCTGAACCGGCTTTTCACCGAAAAACTGGGCCGGCCGACGATGCGGTACTATCGTGAGTTGCGGCTTGACAAGGCGCAGAGCCTGTTGCGCAATTCACCTCTGAGCCTGACGGAGATTGCACTGGCCACCGGGTTTGCCAATTCGTCCCATTTCTCCCGCGCTTATGCCGCGCAGTTTGGGCAGCCGCCCTCTGCGTATCGATAACCTTGATTGAAAGGAAAACCCTTATGCACATCCTCGTCCTGCAACATGCGCGTGTCGAACATCCCGGCATTTTCCGCAATTTTCTGACCCGCGATGGCCATAGCTGGGACGCCGTGGAGCTGGATGAAGGGGAGGGGTTGCCCGGGCTGGATGGGTATGACGCGCTTTGGGTGATGGGCGGGCCGATGGATGTCTGGCAGGAGGATCAGCATCCCTGGCTCAAGGCCGAGAAAGCGATCATTCGAGAGGCTGTAGTGGACCGTGAGATGCCGTTTCTGGGGCTTTGCCTGGGGCATCAATTGCTGGCCGAGGCGCTTGGCGGCACAGTGGGGCCATCGAAAGTGCCGGAGATTGGCGTCATGGATGTAGATGTCATCGATGAAGCCGCGCTGTTTGAAGGAATGCCGCGCAAGATCGCATGCCTGCAATGGCATTCCGCCGAGGTGACGGAGGTGCCGACCGGTGCGCGGGTTTTGGCGTCATCGCCTGCTTGTGCGGCCCAGGCCATGGCGTGGAAAACCCATGCCTACGCCTTGCAATTTCATATGGAGATTGAGGCGGACACGGTCGCGAATTGGGCGGATATCCCGGAATATGCAGGCGCGTTGGACAAAGCGATGGGCGCGGGCGCTGTGGCGCGCCTTGAGGCGGAATGTGCCGCGCGGATGGGCACATTCAACGCGATGGCGGAGCAGCTTTATGGCAATTGGATCAAAGCCACGTCGCGCGCTGTGTAAGGGCCGGATTTGAATATTTTTGGCAAGATGAAGCCGGGGAGCGGGTCAGTCTTGAGCCCACGCCTCTGACTGCATTTCACGCAGGCGGCTCGCGGTGCGTTCAAATTCGAAACTGCCCGCGCCTTCGACATAGAGGAATTCCGGCTCGGCGGCGGCCGAGCAGATCAGGCGCACGCGGGCCTCATAGAGGGCGTCAATCAGCGTGACAAAGCGTTTGGCCTCATTGAAATTGTTGCGCGTGAGTTGCGGGATGTCTTCGAGGACGAGCACGCGGGCGGCCTTGGACAGGGCGAGGTAATCGGCAGGGCCAAGAGGCTTGCCGCAGAGATCATAGAAACTCGCGCGGGCCACACCGTTGTGAAAGGCGGGGATCTCCACCTCGCGTTTGTTGACGATGAGCGTGTGAGGCCGTGCATCACCGCCTGTCAGATCCGCCCACATCGCATTGATTGCGTCCCGCGCGGCCTGATTGCTGGGTGAAAAATAGCTTTGTTCGCCAGCCAGCCGGTTTTGGCGGTAATCCGTGGGGCTGACCATTTCGTGCACGACCATCTGATCCTTTAGAAGCTGAATGAAGGGCAGAAAGAGAGCGCGATTGAGCCCGTCCTTATAGAGGTCATCGGGGATGCGGTTGGAGGTGGTGACGACGACCACACCGGCGGCAAACAGCGCCTCAAAGAGCCGGCCCACGATCATCGCATCGGTGATGTCGGTGATCTGCATTTCATCGAACGCAAGCAGGCGCACGCTGTTGGCGACCTCGCGGGCGACGGGGGCCAGCGCGTCCACCTCATTGCGTTGCCGCGCGGCGTGCATGCCGGCGTGCATTTCCTGCATGAAAGCGTGGAAATGGACGCGGCGATTGGGCACCTCAAGGGTGTCGACAAACATGTCCATCAGCATGGATTTGCCGCGCCCGACCCCGCCCCAGAGATAAAGCCCTTTGGGCGCGGCCTTGTCCGCCCCTTTGCGAAACCATCCGGTTTTGGCGGGTTGGCTGAGCGCGGTGGCGATGCGATCAAATTCCGGCAGAACAGCCGCCTGCGCGCTGTCACGGGTCAGCGTGCCATCGGCCACAAGGGCCTCATATCGCGCAGTGGGCAAAACCATCCGCCCGCCATAGCGCGACTCGTGGTCCGAGAAAAGCAGGCTGACGCGTTTCAGATCAGGCCCGTTTACGTGACGCATCACAAAATCAAGTTTGACGCCTATGCCGGGTCGCGTAGGCTACGCCCAGTTTGCGAAAGGCACCACGTGCAAAAATCCCAACCCATGTTCACGCCGGTTTTGATTGCCGGTTGCGTGATCTTGATCGTGTCCTTTGGGATCCGGTCGACCTTTGGTCTGTTCCAGATCCCCATTGGGGAGGGATTTGGCTGGCTCAGGGTCGAATTTTCCATGGCGATTGCGATCCAGAACCTGGCCTGGGGCATTGGCCAGCCGATCTTTGGCGCGATTGCCGAAAAGATCGGGGACCGCAAGGCGATTGTCATGGGCGCGTTGCTGTATGCGGTGGGGCTGGTGCTGTCATCCTATGCCGTGACGCCAGGTGCGCACCAGGCGCTAGCGGTTTTGGTGGGATTTGGCATTGCAGGCACGGGCTTTGGTGTGATCCTTGCGATTGTGGGGCGCGCGAGCTCGGATGAGAACCGCTCCATGAGCCTTGCCATCGCGTCGGCCTCGGGCTCAGGCGGGCAAATCCTGGGCCCACCGATTGCCGAGGCCATGCTGGCCGCGATGCCCTGGCAAACTGTGTTTTTGATCTTTGCGCTGGCGATCTTGGCGGTGATTTTCCTGATGCCGTTCATGCGGTCACCGCAGATGACCAGCAAGGCAGAGCTGGACGAGAGCATGGGCGCGATCCTGACAAAAGCGTTTCGCGACCCGACATATACGCTGATCTTCCTGGGCTTTTTCTCTTGCGGGTATCAGGTGGCGTTTATCACCGCGCATTTCCCGGCCTTTGTGACCGAGGTGTGCGGCCCGATTGCGCCTGGCGGGTTTCTGGATGGGATGGGGGTGTCGACGACCTCGGCCCTTGGCGCGCTGTCGATCGCGCTGATCGGGTTTGCCAATATCGGGGGGACGTTGCTGGCCGGGTATTTGGGCAAGACCTATTCCAAGAAATACCTGCTGGCGGGGATTTACACCGCGCGCACGGTTGTGGCCTCGATCTTTATCCTGCTGCCGATGACACCAACGAGCGTGATTATCTTTGCCATCGCGATGGGGTCATTGTGGTTGGCGACGATCCCGCTGACCTCAGGTCTGATCGCGCATATCTATGGGCTGCGCTATATGGGCACGCTTTATGGGATCGTGTTTTTCAGCCATCAGGTGGGCAGTTTTCTGGGCGTGTGGCTGGGCGGGCGGCTTTACGATCTCTATGGCAACTACACGGCGGTGTGGTGGATCGGGGTCGCAGTGGGCGCGTTTTCTGCGATCATCCATCTGCCCATTCGGGAACGGCCTTTGACGGCTCACGCGTCCCGGGCTTGATCCGGGACCTCTGGGTTCTGAAGGATGAGGCCCCGGATCAAGTCCGGGGCGGGATTTAACCGGTGACCTGTGCGTTTAACCCGTCTTCTGACAAACCGTCCAGTTTCGGCATCAGGCCCAACAGCTCTTGCGTATAGGGATGGGCGGGCGCGGCAAAGAGCGCCTCGGTCTCTTGCACCTCGACCAGTTGGCCCTGTTTCATCACGCCCACGCGGTTGCACATCTGGCGCACCACGGGCAGGTCGTGTGAGATAAAGAGCATGGTCAGGCCCAGATGCTCTTGCAGGTCTTTGAGGATGTTCAGAATTTGCGCCTGGATCGACACGTCGAGCGCGCTGGTGGGTTCATCGCAAATGAGAAAGCGCGGCTGCGTGGCCAGCGCGCGGGCGATCGAGATGCGTTGCCGTTGACCGCCTGAGAACTCATGCGGGAACTTGGCAAAGGCATCTGAGGCGAGGCCCACTCGGTCGAGCAATTCGCGCACGCGCGGGGCCACCTCAGCGGAGGGCAGAAGGTTGTGATGGCGCAAGGGTTCGGCCACGATGTCACCCACCTTCATGCGCGGGTTGAGCGACGAAAACGGGTCTTGGAAAATCATTTGGATTTGACGGCGGTAGCGATCAAGGCCAGAGCGGTCCATCTGGGTGACATCTTCTCCGTCGAACAGGATCGAACCGCCATCCACCTTGTAGAGCGTGCCGATCATGCGGGCGACGGTGGATTTGCCGGAGCCGCTTTCGCCGACAAGGCCGAACACTTCCCCATCTTTGATATCGATGGACAGGTCATCGACGGCGGTGAAGTAGGTGCGCTTGGACGGGATAAGAGAGGACGTCTCAAGGAACTTTTTGGTGATGCCTTTCACCTCTAGCAGCGTGCCCTCTTTGGACGGGGCGGGCTTTTGCCAGGAGCGGGCCAGATCGGCGATCTTGAACTCGGTCACGCGGCCGCCATAGCCGATGAGCGGGAAGCGCTTGAGCTTGAGCGTGGGGCGCGGGACGGCGGCGATGAGGGACCGGGTGTATTCATGGCTGGGCGCGCCGAGGATCTTGTCCGTCGGGCCGCTTTCCACCACCCGGCCATTATACATGACCGTGACCTGATCGGTGGTGTCGGCAATGACGCCCATGTCGTGGGTGATCAGAATCACGCCCACCTGACGTTCATCGGCCAGTTCCTTGATCAGATCGAGCACCTGCGCTTGAACGGAGACGTCCAGGGCGGTGGTCGGCTCATCAGCGACAATCACCGAGGGCTCTGAACACAGCGCGAGTGCGATCACGACGCGTTGGCGCATGCCGCCTGAGAACTGATGCGGGTATTGGTCAAAGCGGACAGAGGGGTTGGGGATGGCCACACGATCGAGAAGCGCGATGGCGCGATCCTTGGCATCCGCAGCAGAGAGGCCAAGATGCAGCTGGATCGTTTCAACCAGTTGTTCGCCCACCGTAAAGAGCGGGTTGAGCGAGGTCAGCGGATCCTGGAAGATCATCCCGATCTCTTTGCCCCGGATGCGGCGCTTTTCCTCATCGCTGAGCTGATCGATGCGCCGGCCATTGAGATGCACCTCACCGGTGTGAATGCGCGCAGGTGGGTCCAGAAGGCCGATCACCGCGTTGCCGGTCATGGATTTGCCCGCGCCACTTTCACCCACCACACCGCGAATTTCGCCGGGCCGGATGTCATAACTGACCTCTTCGACGGGGCGGAACACACCGCGACGCGTCGGGATTTCAACGGTCAGATTTCGGATGGACAGAACCGGTTGGGTCATACGCGCGCCTTTGAACTCACCCGTTCAGTTATTTTCGATTGCGCATGAACTTACAAGGAGCGGCGCATTCTTTAGAAGAATGCGGGCCGAAATCCTTTAAAGATTTCGCTTCCCGGATCACATCACCCGGATCACGTCCTTGTCGATGGCCAGCATGTAGCCGCGACGGGCGATGTTTTTGACCAGCAGTTCCGAGATCATCTGATTGCCCAATGTATCGCGCAGGCGTTTGATCCGCGTGGCGCCTGCCGCCTCTTCGCAATCTTCTTTCGTGCGGCCTGAAATCACCGCCTCAATCTCCGCCCCGGTGAGCACCTCATCATCCATGCGCGCCTCGGCCAAAACGGCCAGTGTCTCCATCGCCGCGTCCGTCAGCTTGAAGCCCATATCGTTGAGGTAGACGGTTTTTTCATCCCTGCTGATCAGCAGTGAACTGACTTGAATGCCCGAGCGTTCGATCTGGGCCATACGCCGGTTGAGCACCACCAGCATGGTCAAAAACACCAGCGTCGCGATTAGCAGGGCCGTGGCAAACACCAAAAGCACGAAAATCGCGATCCGGTAACTGACCAAGGTTTCGGCAAAGGCCGTCCCCGACAGGGCGAGGATCTCAAGCAGTTTGATCTCGGCATCCGTGGTCAGCGCGTCGTTTTCAATGAAAATCCGCTCCACCCGCATGTTGAACGCGTTGGCATCCGGCAATTTCAAAAACAGGAAAATCGCGGTCAGCGTCAGGATCGCAACAATCCCCATCACACCGAAAATCACGACACGGTTGCCCGATTTGCGGGCGTCTGCGGCGCTTCCGTCAAACATAGGAGCCGCCCCTTTCGTCTTCCTTCACCCCTGCACCGAGAGGATTTTGAGTAATGTCAGCCCCTGCGCGGCCAATTGCGCGCGCAGTTGCCGTTGAACCGTGCCACGATCGCACGGACCCGGCACAACCGCCACATTGTGGAACAGTTTCAGCGGATTGTCGCGCTTGGCCTTATACTCAACAGTACAAGCCGCATGAGCGCCGCTGGCCATGATGGACAGTGCGACCGCGAGGGTCATTATGGGGAGCATTCGTTTCATGCCACCAAGATGCTCTGAGCCATCACGCTATTCAATATCCCGCTCGCGACAAACCGCTTGTGTAACCCTGTTATCAGATAACAGTGAGCCGTTATTGCCTGACAGTGTATAAGGAGCCATGTAATTGTCCACGATCTGTTGACAGTTCTGCCTGTCGCAGAAGCCCCCTAGTAACCCCGAAAGGAAGCTCACATGTTGTTCAAAGGCTTCACAATGACCCTGGCCGCGATCGCTGTGTCGTTTGCCAGTTTCTCTGCCACGCCGGCCAAAGCTGACAATGACACCGCGAAAATCATCGCCGGTGTCGCGGCTCTGGCCATCATTGGCGCGGCGATTGCCGACAACCGCAATGACCGTCGCTATGTGACGCGGTACCACAACAACTACTACAACCCCTACTACCGCCATCAGCGCAAAGTGTACCGAAAGCATCACTACAATCATGGTCACGGCCACTATCACGGCAAACACCATCACAAGCACAGCCAGCACAAACGCTGGTAAGCTGCCACTTTCGCAAAACGACCTGTCAGAGGGGCCATCTCGTGTGGCCCTTCTTTCGTTTCGGGCCCATTCGTGGTTTGAACACGGGCATGGATGGCCCGGATTTTTCCCTTGAGCTGGCAGCAAAGGCGCGTGGTTTTGCCCGTGTGGCCGGTGTGGATGAGGTGGGGCGTGGCCCGCTGGCCGGGCCGGTCACGGCGGCGGCGGTGGTGCTTGATCCAGCGCGCATTCCAGACGGTCTGAACGATTCCAAAAAGCTCAGCCCCCGGAAGCGTGAGGCGCTGCATGATCTGCTGGTGGAGGTGGCAGAGGTGTCTGTCGCCCATGCCAGCGTCGAAGAGATTGACGAGATCAATATCCTGCGCGCCGCCCATCTGGCGATGCAGCGCGCCATCGATGGTCTGCCCCACCCGCCGGATTACGCGCTGATTGACGGCAATATGATCCCCAAAGGGCTGACCCTTGCGTCTGAGGCTGTGATCAAGGGCGACGGCCTGTCAGCCTCCATCGCGGCGGCCTCAATTGTGGCCAAAATTAGGCGCGATCGCATCATGATGGATTTGGCGCAACAGTATCCCGGCTACGGCTGGGAGACGAACGCAGGATACGGATCAAAAAAACACATGGACGCGCTGGCAAATCTCGGGGTGACCCCACACCATAGACGATCGTTCAAGCCCGTCCACAATATCTTGTATCAAGCAAAATCTGTAAGCCCCTGATTCAAAAAAGAATTTGACGGCGAATCGCCTTTGACTCATCTTGGTTGCAACTTCCAAGAGCGCAAAAGCGCCGGGGCAATGGCCCCTAGGACGAGGCAGAATTGATGACCAAGACCAAAGCAGGGGGCGCAAAGGCGCTGCCGCTCAACCAGATTATTGCGGGCGATTGCATCGAAGTGATGCAGTCACTGCCAGAGCGCAGTATCGACCTGATTTTCGCGGATCCGCCCTACAACCTGCAGCTGCGCGGCGATCTACATCGTCCCGATAACAGCCAGGTTGACGCGGTCGATGACGCTTGGGATCAGTTTGCCTCTTTTGAGGCCTATGACCGTTTTACCCGTGATTGGCTCGCGGCCGCGCGGCGCCTGCTGAAGCCCAATGGCGCGATCTGGGTGATCGGGTCCTATCACAACATTTTCCGCGTGGGTGCGGCGCTTCAGAACGAAGGGTTCTGGATCCTCAACGATGTGATCTGGCGCAAATCCAACCCGATGCCGAATTTCCGCGGCAAGCGGCTGACCAATGCGCATGAGACGATGATTTGGGCCAGCCGTGAGGAAGGCGCGAAATACACGTTCAATTATGAGGCGCTTAAAGCGCTCAATGAAGGCATTCAGATGCGCTCTGACTGGGTGTTGCCGCTATGTACGGGGCATGAACGCCTCAAGGACGAAAACGGCGACAAGGCGCACCCGACGCAAAAACCCGAAAGCTTGCTGCACCGGATTATTCTGGGCACCAGCCAACCCGGTGACGTGGTGCTCGACCCGTTCTTTGGCACGGGCACGACAGGTGCCGTGGCCAAGATGCTGGGGCGCGATTACATCGGGATTGAGCGCGAAGAGAGCTATCGCACGGTGGCCGAGAAACGCCTGCGGGACGTGCGCAAATACGACAGTGCGGCGTTGCAGGTGACGGCGTCCAAACGCGCCGCCCCGCGCGTGCCCTTTGGACAATTGATCGAACGCGGCATGCTGCGCCCGGGAGAAGAGCTTTATTCCATCAACAAACGCCACAAGGCCAAAGTGCGCGCCGATGGCACGCTGTCTGGCCATGACGTGACCGGATCGATCCACCAGGTGGGGGCCGCCCTTGAAGGCGCGCCAAGCTGCAACGGCTGGACCTACTGGTGCATCAAAAAAGACGGCAAGCAGGTGCCCATCGACATCTTCCGCCAGCAGATCCGCGCGGAAATGGGCGAGCGTGCCAACTGACTTCATAAGAATACCGCCGGTGCCTGTGACCTGACAGAGCACCACCTTTCGCACCCCGGCCTTTGTGCCGGGGTCTTTTTTTGCGCAGCCTGAGCGAGACTGCCCGCAGGGCGGACGAGCGGCCCGTTTTGCGGTCGCTCTCCCCGGCAATCTGCGCTAGCCTACCCGCATGACTTTTCTTCGTGATGTATTGGTGGTGTCAGATCTCGACGGCACGCTTTTGGATCACGAAACCTATGCGTGGACCGCCGCCGCACCCGCCCTGGATGTCTTGCGCAGCGCAGGCGCAACGCTCATCCTCGCCAGCAGCAAAACCGCCGCAGAAATCACCCCCATTCGCGCAGAAATCGGCTTTGATCATTGCCCGGCCATCGTAGAAAACGGCAGCGGCCTGTTGGAGCCAGGTGAGACCCCAACCAAGGGCGCGCCCACCTACACCACCCTGCGCGAAACGCTCCGCACCCTGCCCGCCGGGTTTCGCGGTTTCGGCGACATGAGTGCCACAGAGATATCAGAGCGTACCGGCCTGTCGATCAAGGCCGCGGAACTCGCCCGCACGCGCCGGTTCAGTGAACCGGGCCTTTGGACGGGGGGCGCACTTGACCCCTTTCTGGACGCGGCCCGCGCCGCCGGCCTGACTGCCCAGCGCGGCGGGCGGTTCATCACACTGTCCTTCGGCGGCACCAAGGCTGACAAGGTCTCAGACATGATCGCGCGGTTCAAACCCCGCCACACGATCGTGCTGGGCGATGCGCCCAATGACATTGATATGCTGGCCTTGGCCGACAGCGGCGTCATCGTGGCCAACCCGGCCTCGCCCAACCTTCCGATCCTGCCTGGGGAAGACACCGGTCGCATCCGCAGAACCGCGCAGCCCGGGCCAAAGGGATGGGCAAATGCGGTTCTCGACATAATTCAAGAGATATCGACGAAGAAAGACGCGCGCGCACATGGCTGACAAAAATGGCTGATTTTCACCAGAACGGAAATATCGCAACCCTGCACAATCTGCGGACGCGCGACCTTGACGACCTCACCTATGAGTTGGTCGCCTTTTCCGAGACGCGCAAGATCACCCTTGTCCTGCCTTGCCTGTTTTCGGAATTGGAAGGCCCCGCGCTGGAGCGCATTGTCGATGAGCTGGCCAAGGTGCCCTATCTGCACCGGATCATCATCGGCCTCGATCAGGCCGATGAGGCGCAATACCGCATCGCCAAAAAATTCTTTGCCCGGCTGCCGCAGCAACACATCGTCATCTGGAATGACAGCCCGAGGATGAAAGCGCTTGGTGCCCGGCTCGAACGCATCGGGCTGGCCCCGGAAGAGCCGGGCAAAGGCAAGAATGTCTGGACCTGCATGGGCTATCTGATTTCCTGTGCCGACAGCGCGGTGATGGCCCTGCATGATTGCGATATTCTGCACTATGACCGTGAGATGCTGGCGCGGCTGGTCTATCCGGTGGCGCATCCCGGTTTTGGCTATCAGATGGCCAAAGGCTTCTACCCCCGCATCGACGACAAGAAACTCAACGGCCGGGTGACGCGTCTTTTGGTCAGCCCGCTTCTGATCGCGCTCAAGAAGGTGGTGGGCGACCGCGATTACCTCGATTACCTGCGCAGCTTTCGCTACCCGCTGTCGGGGGAGTTTGCAATGCGGATGATGACCCTGCCCGATCTGCGCATCCCGTCGGATTGGGGGCTGGAGATCGGCGTGCTGTCCGAGGCGTGGCGCAATCTGGCCCCGCAATCGGTCTGTCAGGTGGAAATTGCCGATGCCTATGACCACAAGCATCAAGTTCTGTCGCCCGACGATGCCAGCAAGGGGCTAAGCCGGATGTCGACCGATATCTGCAAGGCGATTTTCCGCAAACTGGCCTCCGACGGCACGGTGTTCACGCCCAACCTCTTCCGGTCGCTCAAGGCCACTTACTACCGGGCCGCGCTCGACCTGCTGGAGAGTTACTACAACGATGCCAAGATGAACGGCCTCACGGTGGACCGCCACCAAGAGGAAAAATCGGTCGAACTGTTCGCCGACAACATCATCCGCGCAGGTCAGCTTTTCCTCGAAAACCCCAATGAGACGCCCTTTATCGCCACATGGAACCGTGTGCATGCCGCCGATCCTGATTTCCTGACGGATTTCAAACGGGCCGCGGCGGACGATGAGGCGGAGATCGTGTGACACCCGCCCCGGACTTGATACGGGGCCGGGTGGTTTGTAGGTGGGGGCCCCGGATCAAGTCCGGGGCGGGTTGTCCTAGAACCGGTTGGTGATCCAACGGCACTGATAGGGTGAGAATGGAATTTCCGGACCGGTGAGGATCACCTCATCGCCCGACAGAATATCCTTCCACGCGTCATCCATGATCAGGTTGATATCGGACGGGCTGACAAGCACCGTATCGCTGCTCACGTTGTGGATGGCAAAGATCGATTGGTTGCGATCAAGGCTTTGACGCCAGACACCAAACAGCCGGTCATCCAGGCGAAGCGTGAATTGCGTGGCATTGGGATGAAACGCCGGCTGACGCGCACGGATTTTGAACCGCTCAGAGATCGCGCTCATCACCTTGTGCTGATCGGTGGATGGGTCGGCCAAACGCTCTAGAAAATCGGGATAGTGCCAGCGATGCCGGTTGATCGCCCGGTTCATGCCTCGGCGCTCCACCGCGTCATGGTCACTGGGCGTCGCCAGAAGCGAATGAATGTAGATCGCGGGGATCCCCTCAAGCGACATCGGGATCGTCTGGGAACAGAGAAACCGGTCAATGTGATGCGCGTCCACCCCGTTGAACGTGCGCCGCATCACGTCAAACAAAGAGCAGTTAAGCTCATAAGCGCTTTCTGTTCCGTCGGGCATTGTGCGCATGGACACCAAGGCGCCAGCCTTCCGCGCGGTGTCAATCATGCGGTCTTTTTCCTCGGGCGGCAGCACGCCCTCAGCCGGGCGCATGCCCACACCGTCATGGCTCGCCGTGAAATTGAGATAGGCGCATCCCAGCTGCGCGGGCGGCATGCTGGCCTGCCAATCATGGATGTAGCGCGCCGTGCCCGATTGCATCGCGTGCAGGATCAGCGGCGGCAGTGGGAAATTATAGACCGCGTGCGCTTCATTGCGGTTGCCAAAATAGCTCAGGTTCTCGGTGCGCGGCACATTGGTTTCAGTCAGCAACACCACCGTCTCAGACGTGTAATCGGCCAAGAGGCGCAACAGCTGCACGATGGCATGGGTCTGGGGCAGGTGAATGCAGCTGGTGCCCGGCACCTTCCAGATGAACGCCACCGCATCGAGCCGCAGAATGCGCACGCCCTTGTCGATATGCATGCGAATGATCCGCAGCATCTCAAGCAACACCTCGGGGTTTTCAAAATTCAGGTCGATCTGATCGTGGCTGAAGGTGCACCAGACATGTTTGTCCCCTTCCCGCGTTTCGATCTTTTGCAAAAGGGGCGTGGTGCGGGGGCGGACAACCTCGCTGAGGTCATCGTCCGGGTCACCTTCATAAAAGAACTGATCATAGGGCGCATTGCCTTGGCGGTATTCATTGAACCACTTGCCCTGGCTTGAGACGTGATTGAGCACGAGATCCGACATGAGGTGAAACCGCGAGGCGATGCGCGCGATATCGCTCCATTCCCCCAGCTGAGGATTGACGGCGCGGTAATCCGTGACCGCGAAGCCATCGTCCGAACTAAAGGGGAAGAAGGGCAGGATATGCACCCCGTTGGTCACCCCATCCATGTAACGGGCCAGAAAATCCTGCAACAGGTCGAGCGGTTTGTGCTGCCCATCTTGGAGCGTATCGCCATAGGTGATCAGCACGGCATCGCGTTCCGACCAAAGCCGGTTGCCGGGCGCGCGCGGCCGTTTGCGCGGTGTCTTGTCCCCGGGCCAGAAAATCTCCAGCACCGAGCGGGCCAGCGCGTCGACCTCAGCCTCGGGATAGACCTTGCCCAAGAGCTCCTTGAGCCGCGCATTCAAAAGGCGATGGGCGTGTTCCATGGATCAGATCCGTTGATCGAGAGCCCAGTCGCTCAAACGGCTGGCACATCGAAAGCTTTACAATTCAGGTCGTTGATAGCGCAGCACCGCGTCGGGTTCCATCTGAGAGCTGTGATTTTTGGCCACTGCAGGCCTGCGGGTCGGATCAGGCAAGTCCATCGCCGGTTTTTTCGACAAACAGCACGGATGCGAATGGCGGAGCGGTTCGTACAAAGTTCGAACCCGACGCGCGCTCAAGTCGCCGGAGGCGGTAGCGCACTCAGGCTGGCGACCCCGGCAGGATTCGAACCTGCAACCTGCCCCTTAGGAGGGGGCTGCTCTATCCAGTTGAGCCACGGGGCCGATGAAGTACAGTCTTGGCATCGCCATTCGGGCGCGGCAACACTTTTCCCCAATAGGCACGGCGGACATTTTGTTGCGCGACACCCGATGATTGCGGTAACAGAACCCATCGCCCCAGAACAGGACGCTTATTTTGAACACGCAACGCAATCGCACCCTGACTTTGCGCGACGTCTCTGAGGCGTCGGGTGTCTCGGAAATGACGGTCAGCCGGGTGTTGCGCAATCGTGGTGATGTCTCAGATGCCACACGGGCGCGGGTGCTGGAGGCGGCGAAGACACTTGGGTATGTGCCCAACAAGATCGCGGGCGCCCTGGCAAGCCAGCGGGTGAACCTTGTGGCTGTGGTGATCCCGTCGATGTCGAACATGGTGTTTCCAGAGGTTATGACCGGTATTTCCGACACGTTGGAGGAAACCGGGCTACAGCCGGTGGTGGGCGTGACCGGGTATAGCCGCGAAAAGGAAGAGCGGGTTCTTTATGAGATGCTCTCTTGGCGGCCCTCGGGCGTGATCATTGCCGGGATTGAGCATTCCGATGCCAGCCGCGCGATGCTGTCGGCCTCAGGCATTCCGGTGGTGGAGATCATGGACACGGACGGCACGCCGGTCGACTCGGTCGTGGGCATTTCGCACCGCCGCGCGGGTGAAAAGATGGCGCAGGCGATCCTGAAGGACGGCTATGAGCATATCGCATTTCTGGGCACCAAAATGTCGACAGATCACCGCGCGCGAAAGCGGTTTGAAGGCTTTACTGAGGTGCTGGCCAAGGCCGGTGTCGAGATTGAGGATCGTGAGTTTTACTCTGGCGGATCCGCTTTGGCCAAGGGCCGGGAAATGACCAAAGAGGTGCTGGATCGGTCGCCCGATCTGGACTTCATCTATTACTCGAATGACCTGATCGGGGCGGGTGGGCTGCTGTATATGCTGGAGCAGGGATATGACATTCCTGGCCAGATGGGGCTTGCCGGGTTCAATGGGTTGAACTTGCTCAAGGGGCTGCCACGGGAATTGGCGTCGATGGATTCGTGCCGCTACGAGATTGGCAAGACCGCCGCCGAGATCATTTCGCGCCGCGTGGCCAGCGATGGTGAGGGCGAGGCAGAACGCATCGTGCTGGAACCGAAGCTGAGCTATGGCGATACGCTGCGCCGTCACTAAGCGCTGACCACAGGTCAATCGCGGCGAATTCAGGCTGAGCCGCATTTCCTCATTTACAAATTGAGAGACTCTGCCGAAATGGGCCAAACGGTAGGGAGAGTGCCATGAAAATCGGCTTTATCGGTCTGGGCAATGTGGGCGGCAAGCTGAGCGGTTCGCTGTTGCGCAATGGTGTGGATCTGAGCGTGCATGACCTGGACGCATCGCTGGTCGATGCTTTTGTCGCCAAGGGGGCCACGGCGGGTGGCAGCGCGGCGAACCTGATGCAGAGCTGTGATGCTGTGATCACCTGTCTGCCGTCGCCTGCGGCCTCGGATGCCGTGATGCAAGAGATGCTGCCCCATATCGGCCCCGGCAAGATCTGGATGGAGATGTCGACCACCGATGAAGCAGAGGTCAAACGACTGGGCGGGCAGGTCATCGCCCAAGGCGGGGCGGCGGTGGATTGCCCGGTTTCAGGCGGATGTCACCGCGCGGATACCGGCAATATCTCGATCTTTGCGGGCTGTGATCGGGCGACCTTTGAGATGATCTTGCCGCTGCTCACCAAGATGGGGCGGCGGATCCTGCATACCGGCGATCTGGGTTCTGCCTCCGTGCTCAAGGTCGTGACCAACTTCCTCGCCACCGCAAACCTGATCACCTGTGCGGAGGCGCTTGTCACCTGCAAGGCGGCGGGGATGGACATGGGCACGGCCTATGAGGCGATCAAGATCAGCTCTGGCACATCGTTTGTGCATGAAACCGAAAGCCAGGTCATTTTGAATGGCAGTCGCGATATCTCTTTCACAATGGATTTGGTGCGCAAGGATATCGGCCTTTTCCAGGACGTCGCCGACCGGGCCGGTGTGCCGCTTGAGATGAACCCGCTGATGATCCAGATCTTTGAGGATGGGATCGCACGGTTTGGCGAACGGGAGCTTTCGCCCAACATCATCAAACGTCTGGAAGAGGCCACAGGGTTGGACGTGCGCGCGCCCGGGTTTCCGCCTGAGATGACAGATGATGAGCCCGAGGAACCCGGCTATGAGGTGGTGCCGCAAGGGCGCTGAAGGCGGGGTTTGCGTTAACCTTATTGGAGGGATGTGTTTGACCTAACCGGTTCAGACAGCCCATATTCACGCGGGGGCGTGTGGGAAAACGCTATGTTGTTTGTTTTGGGATTGATGGGCCTGACGGCCATCGGCGCGACCATGTTTATGGATGGCGACGAGGACGATATGCAGATGCTCAACGACAGTGAGACCGATGAGGTCGAACCGTCGGAAGACACCATCACAGATATCGGCAGCATGATCCCCGATGACGACATGCCGACCGACCCGGCCCCTGATCCCATGCTGGACAGGATCCCCGAGGTCGATGCCGCGGCAGATGACGCCACAGATGGTGCCGAAGATGATGTCGAAGATGATGTCGCACAGGCCTCTGATCCCGCGGGCGAAGGATGGACCAACCGTCTTGGCGATGAAAGCAGCAACGACATTGAAGGCGAAGACGGCAACGAATTTCTGCTGGGCTACGGTGGCGACGACGAGATCAACGGCAATGGCGGTATGGACCAGATTGAGGGTGGCGATGGCGATGACACGCTCTCAGGCGGTGCCGACAATGATGACATTCATGGCGATGACGGCGATGACCACCTGATGGGCGACGACGGCGATGACACGCTGTCGGGCCATTTCGGTGACGACCTGCTCGAAGGGGGCGACGGCGACGACAGCCTGATCGGCGGTCAGGGCGATGACACGCTGGAAGGGGACGCAGGCGATGATGCGCTGCATGGCTATCACGGCGACGACATTCTGCGTGGCGGTGAGGGGCAGGATTCTCTGTTTGGCAGCATAGGCGATGACGTGTTGCACGGGCTGTCCGAGACGGGCGAAGATGACGGTGTGGTCGACTATCTCAACGGTGGCGCAGGGGACGATCTGATCACGGCAGGGGCCAATGACATTGTCACAGCCGGTGACGGGGCCGACACGATCCAATTCGGTGAGTGGAACACGACAGGCGGTCCAGCCGAAGTTTTGGATTTCGAAGCTGAGCAGGACAGCCTTGTGGTGCTTTATGAGCAAGGCACCGAGGAACCTGAGATCGACGTGGAGCAGGACAGCGAGGACAGCGAACTTTACCGCGTGATGGCCGATGGCCAGCTGATCGCACAGGTCTATAGCGCCACGCCTGTCACGCAATCGAGCATTTCGTTGGTGGCCGACAGCGGTATCTGATGCGCTGAGCCTGTGTTGGTGTGGCCCTAAGGATCCGCCAGATCGAGCTGCGCGATAAGGGCTGAGAAAGCGGCTTGCCTGTCGCCCTTCATCGTGTCTTTGAGACCGGGGATCGTATCAGCATCGCGCAGGTGCGTTTCACCCCACAGCGCCATTTCCGACAAAACAGGGATCAGTGACGCACCTTTGCGCGTCAACCGGTAGCGTCGGGCCCGCCCATCCTCTGGGTCGCGATCTTTGTGCACGAACCCACCTGCTTCGAGCCGGGCCAGTCGGTCACTGAGAATGTTCGTTGCGATCTTTTCGGCTGAGGCTTCGAAACCTTTGAACGTGGTTTTCCGGGCAAAGGCCATGTCACGCAAGATCAGCAATGACCACCGATCTCCGAAGAGTTCGAGTGTGCCGTTGATCGGACAGGACGAGCGCGGTGTCATGCGCGCTTTATGCAGATTTCACTTGCATGTCACAAGTCATAATATAGGTTGCATTTTGCAAGTGATGCGGAGGCGTGAAATGGAAAGGCTACTGAAAATCGCATTGGTCATCGCGGGTGTGATCCCTCTGATCCTGGGCGTTATCAATTTTGCAGGCGGTGCTAAGGCCCCTTGGCTCCCACCTGATATCGCCACGGCGTCGGTGGACAATCAACTCAGGTTCTACGCGATCTGGTTCACCGCGCCGTTCTTTTTAAGCATCTGGATGGTGCGCAATCTCGATCGGGCCCTGCCGATTGCGGCGATTCTGTTTTCTGTCATGGCACTGGGTGGATTGGCGCGACTGTACTCCATCACGCAATACGGTCTGCCCGAGCCTGGCATGATCGTGGGCATGGTCATCGAAATCAGTTTTGTCCTGTTCATTCCCTGGATCGCGTATGTCACGCGGCGACGTACCCTCGCAGAGGTCTAAGATACACCAGACTTTTCGAGTGCACTTTTCTGAACTACGCTGACCTCATCTTTAGGAGAGTGCCAGTGAACCTGCCAGCCTTGAACCTTATGCCCGGAGACGCGCCGTTTCGCGCGGATCCGAAAACATCCTATACCCTGCCCGCGCGGTTTTATCATGATCCCGCGATCTGGGAGGCGGAGAAATCCGCGATTTTCGCCAAATCCTGGTTCTATGCCGGTCACGTCAGTCAGGTGGCTCAGCCGGGTCAATTCCTCACCGTGCGAATCCACGAACAAAATGTCTTTGTCGCGCGCAGTCGGACGGGGGAGTTGAACGCGTTTTACAACGTCTGCCCGCATCGCGGCCATGAATTGGTCAGTGGGACAGGCCGCAAGAACGTGATCACCTGCCCCTACCATGCCTGGGCGTTTGATTTTGATGGCACGCTGAAATCCGCGCGCAATACCGAGAATGTAAAGGGTTTCCGCAAAGAAGAGTTTTCGCTCAAACCCGTGCGGGTTGAGGTGTTTTGTGGTCTGGTCCTGGTCAACCTGGATGCAGACGCCGCCCCCTTTGCCGAACAGATGGGGGAGCTTGAGGCCGAGATCCGCAAATATGTGCCCTCGGTGGATGATCTGCAATTTGCCCAGCGCGACACCTATGATGTGGAGGCGAACTGGAAGGTCCTCGTCGACAATTTTCTGGAATGTTATCACTGCGCGCCAGCGCATCAGGATTTTGTCGATCTGGTGGATATGGACACCTATCGAACCATCACCTGCGGGCTTTATTCCAGCCAATGCGCGGGCAATCCCAAAACACTGAACAGCCGGGCGTTTTCGTTCCAGCCGGGTGAGGTTGAGTTTGGCTATGCCGGGTGGTTTGTCTGGCCCAATTTCACGATCTGGGCCTATCCGGGGGAGGCGAACCTGTCGGTGTTGCAAATGAACCCCACGGCGCCAGAGGGCTGCGTGGAGTATCAGGACTGGTTCGTGAAGGACGGTCAGGTCACTGACCAGCTGCGCGATGCGATCGCGTATCAAAAGGACGTGCTGCAGCCCGAGGATATCGGCCTGTGCGAAAGCGTGCAGAAGGGGCTGAAATCGAGCGGCTACAATCAGGGGCGGTTCGTGGTGGATGAAGGCCTGACAGAGCTGAGCGAACATGCGGTGCATCATTTCCAAAGCCTGGTGGCCGGGGCCCTGGGCGCAAAGCTGGATCCTGACGGGTAAACCACGGCAGAGATTCTTCTTTCCTTTGGTCGCGAAACTTCTTATACGCGCCCATCTGCGGGATACGCCCGCGATCTCCCATAGGACCTTGCTGGACGACATCCCGGCTTGTGCCCTTCACATCTGACCTGAAAAGGAGACCCCGATGTCGATCACTGCTGAAGAAAAAGACCGCCTGATGAAGGAATACGCCACCAAAGAGGGTGACACCGGATCGCCTGAGGTACAGGTGGCCATCCTGACATCGCGGATCACCACGCTCACCGAGCACTTCAAGACCCACAAGAAAGACAACCACGGCCGCCGTGGCTTGCTCAAGATGGTGGCCCAGCGTCGTAAACTGCTGGACTATCTGAAGGGGAAAGAAGAAGCGCGCTATCAGGACCTGATCAAGCGCCTGGGTATTCGCCGCTAAGACCGACCCACAGATTTACAGAAGACGCGCCCCGGACTTGATCCGGGGCCTCTTTTTTTTGGCACCAAGAAAAAACGCCCGCTCAAAGGAGCGGGCGTTTTCATGTCGTTGCGAAAGACATTACATCTTGGCGCGCTCAGACTTCAGCGCAACATAGACGCAGTACATCATCGCCAAGAGGACCAGCGTGAACGGGATACCCGTCGACACCGCGGCCCCTTGCAGTGCGGACAGACCGCCACCCAAGAGAAGCGCGATGGCCACCAGACCTTCGAGCGTGCACCAGAACACGCGCTGTGCCACCGGAGCGTCCATCTTACCGCCTGCCGTGATCGTATCGATCACCAGCGAACCGGAGTCCGAGGAAGTGACGAAGAAGATCACGATCAGCACAAGGGCAATCGGCGACACGATGGAGTAGAACGGCAGCTCTTTGAGGAAGCCGAACAGAGCGCCTTCAGGCTTGTAGCTGTCGATCACCGTGGCGCGGACACCTTCGGCACCGCCTGCGTTCAGCATGTCGATGGCAGCACCGCCAAAGGTCGACATCCAGAGCGCGCAGACCAGCGTCGGTGCGATCAGGGCGCAGAGCAGGAACTCACGCACCGTACGACCCTTGGAGATCCGTGCGATGAACATGCCCACAAACGGCGACCATGCGATCCACCAGGCCCAGTAGAATGTCGTCCAACCGTGGAAGAAGCTGGTGTCCTCACGTCCGAACGGGTTCGACAAGGCCGGTAGCATCATCACGTAATCCGTCATGACCGAGAAGTAGCGCGTGATCGCGTCCACTGCGCCGGTGATGAAGAAAACAAAGAGAAAGAGGCCCACAGCCATGATCATGTTGATCTCGGACAGCCGCTTCACGCCTGCGTCCATGCCCATGCAGACAGACACCAGCGCGATCGCGGTGATGCCAACGATCAGCATGACAACCACGGTGTTGGTCGTCTCAATGCCCGCCACTTCGTTGAGGCCAAAGGCCACCTGCTGCGCGCCAAGGCCCAGCGAAGTTGTCAGACCAAAGAGCGTCGCAAACACGGCCAGCGTGTCAATTGCGTGGCCCCACCAGCCCCAGATCCGTTCACCCAGGATCGGGTAGAACGCAGAGCGCAGCGTCATCGGCATGCCCTTGTTATAGGCAAAGATCGCCAAGGTCAGACCGACCAGCGCGTAAACGCACCAGCCCTCAAGGCCCCAGTGGTGAATGGTGCCGACAACGCCGACATATTCATTCCCGGGTTGGGTGGCATCAATGCCCAGCGGGCTTGCGTTGCCGCCTTCGGAGAAGTTGTAATAGGTGGGCTCAAGCACACCAAAGAACAACAGGCCAATCCCGATACCGGCCGCGAACATCATCGCGATCCAACCGGCGTAGGAATAGTCTGGCGTGGCGTCCTGACCGCCTATTCGGACGGCTCCGACAGGCAGAACGATCAGCGCGAGGCAGAAGATCAGCATCGCGTCGACAGACAGCACGAGGAACCAGTCAAATTCGCTGGTCAGCATCGGGCGCAGCCAACCAAAGAAGGCCGCTGACGCCTCTTGGTTGGCCAATGACAAAATCACAAAACCGGCGATCAAGACCGAAGAGATCAAGAAGACCGGGTTGTGAATGTCGAGCCCGAACGGGCGGATGTTATCCTGTCCCAGTTCAAAATCAGTTTGGAAATCGGGGTCGAGGCTGGACTCCGATTCCACATTTTCTGTTGTGTCACTCATTTTCATGTCCCGTTTGGGGCCCGCTTTCGGGCTCTTACCCGCGAAAGGCGCGCGGAATAGTATCAGTGTTCTTTAGAAACCCGACGGCTGGCAAGGCCTTTCTTTTCTGCACTGCAGCAACAAAGGCTTGATTTTTCAGGCGTTTTTTCCGGTTGCGCGGGCAGTAAATGGTGTCAAAACAAGATGTTCCGAATAGCGGCACGCGTTTTTCTGCACGTGCATTATACCCTCGCAACACACGCAAACCGGGTCAATTCGCGCACCCCTCCGCCGGTTTGTCGCTTTTCACGGGAACCCAAAGCGCCTATGTACACAACCTTGCACCAACGAGAGCCGCAACCATGGCCAAGCCAAAGGACAATCCGAACTACAAGGTCATCGCCGAGAACCGTAAGGCGCGGTTTGACTATGCCATCGATGATGATCTGGAATGCGGTATCATTCTTGAGGGGTCCGAGGTCAAAAGCCTGCGGGTGAACTCCGCCAATATCGCGGAAAGCTATGCGGCGGTGGAGGACGGGGAGCTGTGGCTCGTGAACTCCTATATCGCGCCCTATGAGCAAGCCAAAACCTTTGGCCATGAGGAGCGGCGGCGGCGAAAACTATTGGTTTCGCGCAAAGAACTGGCCGCACTTTGGAGCGATACACAGCGCAAGGGGATGACGCTCGTGCCGCTGGTGCTGTATTTCAATCATCGCGGCATTGCGAAGATGAAGATCGGGATCGCGAAGGGCAAGAAAGCCCATGACAAGCGAGAGACCCAGGCCAAGCGAGACTGGAACCGGCAGAAGCAGCGGCTGTTGAAAGAGCATAGCTAAGCGCGCAGTGGCGCCTTGCCTGTCACCTCACGCAAACAAACTGGCCAATGTCTCTTGTCGTTGCGCCAATGACCCGCCCCGCGCGGCAATTAGAACCAGTGTCCTTTTCCGCGTGGTGGGCATTTCGATCACCTGGACCCCATTGGCCAGATACCGCTCTACATCCGAGACGGGCAAAAGCGTGAAGCCAAGCCCCTTGGCCACGCATTCCATGATCGCCTCTAGGTTATCCAGCACCACGGTCTTGCGCGACCGGGATCGTTTCACCGGCCGCATCTCTTGGGCGATCAGTTTGCCAATCCCGGTGTCGGGCATGAAGTGAAAGAACCTTTGCCGTGTGATCAGAGCCTCGAACCCGTCCCGCAGCAAATCTTCATGGGCCGCAAAGACAAATGGCTCTTCCCTGAGCGTCAGCGGCGTCACGGCGTCGGGCACCCCATCGGCATCGGTGACGACAGCGGCATCCAATTGCCCGCTGACCACCTTGTCCTGCAACACCTGAGACAGCCCGGTCTCAAACTCAAAGGCCGCAAGCGGGGCATCCTGTTGGGCGTTTTTCAGGAATGTGGGCAAAAGCCGAACCGCCGCCGTAGAGACAAACCCGATGCGGAAACTTCCGACAATGGCGTCCTGTGGTCGGCAAAGATCCACGATGTTTTGTTCGCATTGCAGCAGGGTGGAGGCCTCACGCAGAATGGAACGTGCGATTGGGGTCAACCGTGGGGGTCTGACAGAGCGATCAAAAAGGTCAGCGCCCAGTTCCGCCTCCAGCGTCTTCATCTGCATGGACAGCGCCGACAGCGTCATGTTCAGCTCTTCCGCCGCTTTGGTGAAAGAGCCGACTTTGGAGAGGTGCAACAGACTATTGAGCGCGCGGGTTTTCATAACTTCAGATGTCCTGAATTTGATATACAGTCTAATTCGATTGTGTTGAAGACCTATGGTTTCTACGGTGACGCAAAAAAGATTAGGGTCACGATGGAACAACCGCTTTTGGGCATTGCCAAAGAGCTCGCACCGGTTTTCGCGGGTCGCGCGGCCGAATGGGACAAAACACGCAGTTATTGCTGGCGGAATGTTCAGAATATGGCCGACGCAGGCTTGATGGGCATGACCATTCCCAAAAGCTACGGCGGTCAAGGGGTCAGCTATCTCGACACAGTGATGATCATCGAAGAGATTGCCCGCGCTTGCACGCTGAGCGCGCGCATCCTGGTTGAGGCGAATATGGGCGGGATCAGCGCGGTCATGGCCTATGGCACCGACGCGCAAAAGCGCATTTGCGCCCCCCATGTTGTGACGGGCGACAAACCTGCGATTTGCATCACCGAGCCGGAGGCCGGAAGCGCCGCGACCGAAATGCAGACCACCGCACAAAAGCGGGGCGACATATATATTCTGAATGGGACCAAACATTGGATCACGGGCGGAGGCGTGTCGAAATTGCACCTGATATTCGCCCGCGTGATCGGTGAAGACGGTCGCGAAGAGGGGATTGGCGGATTCATCGTGCTGGTCGATCCCGCGTCCCCGCCTGATGGGTTCACCATTGTCCGGCGCGAACACACTATGGGCCTGTGCGGTATGCCCGAGGCCGAGCTGCGCTTTGACAATCTGGAGGTGCCTGAAACCGCTTTGCTTCAGCCGCCATCAGGCCTCAAGCGCGGGTTTGCTGATCTGATGAACGCGTATAACTCCCAGCGCGTGGGCGCGGGCACGGTGGCGATGGGTGTGGCCGCGGGGGCGTTGGACCATGCCAAACGCTATCTGCAAGAGCGACACCAGTTCGGGCGGCCCCTGGCAGAGTTTCAGGGCCTGCAATGGATGGTCGCCGATATGGACACACAGGTGCATGCCGCCCGGCTGATGCTGCATGACGCCGCCCGATCGGGGGACATGTTCCCCGATATGACCAAGGCCGCGCGGGCCAAGCTGTTTGCGTCTGAAATGGCGATCAAGGTGGTCAATGACGCGCTGCAGATGTTCGGCGCGCGCGGGTATAGCGATGCGGAACCCCTAGAGCGGATGTATCGCGATGTGCGCATGTTCACCATTGGCGGGGGCACGGCGCAAATTCTGCGCACGCAGATCGCAGGCAATGTGCTGGGGATCAAGACGCCACAGACGCGGGATGGGCATTTGGCCGACCGTGTCTCCGTGCCGATGGCCGCAGAATAACGGCGGCGCGGTTACCCGATCTTTGCCATCATCGCTTCGCACTCATCGATGATGTCGCGCGCCGTCTGTGACAACTGCCCTTTTTCATCCACGGTCTGTTTGCCATCGTAAAATCGTGCACGGCTTCGGGCAGCCGCTTTTTGACGTTGGTCTCGGTCGGCGGGATTGGCGCGTGTGTCCGCACTCCAAACCGCGTTGAAATGCGCCAGACGGGCACAGACGATTGTCGCGTGATACAGCCCGTCCATCGGGCGGGCATCCGGGCGCAAGGGGGAGGCGTAATTCTCCTCCGGGGGATTGTTCACAAGAGGTTCGACCGCGCTGAGGCCCAGAAGCGTGGCATGGGTGATCTCATGAGTGATGCCCAAAGTGATCGTGTTCAAATCATGTTGCGCGTCGACGTTTAGAAGCATGCAACCCCAGGTGAGCAATGACGTCACGCCGCCAAAACTGATCGTGCCGTCCTCTTTTCTGCCGCCCGCCAGAACAATGTGAGAGCAGAGCGCATCAATCTCTGCCCGCACCCTTGGATCGGTGTCGGCGATGATATCCAGCGCGGTCAGCACATCGTGTTTGGCTCTGGCATAATCCGCGTCACTGGGGGTGGTGATGTGGCGGCCTTGGGTTTCCGAAAACACCAGCCGAGGCAAGCGTTCGAAGTCGTCACTCAACGTGTCCGCATCATAGCGCTGCACGCGAAACGCAGCCCGCTCCCGCCCAAGATCGCGCATCTCCTGACACAAGCGTTCAGCCTGCGCGATATCCTGACCTTGCACGGCCGCGATCAGGTCAAAATACCTGGCCATCACGCCCGGCGGTTGGCGATGCGCGCGGATTTGTTCCACGGCCTCACCAAGAGCTGCGTCAGAGACAGGGCTGTGAGGGCCAAGAACGGACCGGATATGAGACACACTGTCGGCCAGTTGATCCCGGACGTCCTTTTCGATCATCTGGGGGGCAGGCAGACCTGCAAAGAGGCCACCCGACGTTGCGCTTTCTCGTGTCATTTTGATGCTGTTTCTCGCCGATGTATCTGGACGGCGTCACGACATATGACGTGACCTGTGCTCAGGCCACGCCCGTTGCTCAACGTGCTGTCGTCGGCCGTGCGCCGGCGGGCCCGATGCGTCACATGTCCGGTCTGAAGGGTCTTGATGTCAAACGCCGCTCAGAAGTCTTCACCCGTTGCGCCAACCTTGCTGTGCAGACGTCCAAGTTGCACCGCCATGTCCGCGCTCTTTTCAGACGCCTCCGGTGACTTTGCCGCGCCACTGCTAAGGTTGCGCACCCCAAGCAATGTGGTGTGATCAAGCGTCATTTCTGGACCATTTGTCGGCTTCATATTCTGTCTCCAATTTCAAACTCAGCGTCGCACCCCTGTAAGGATCCGCGTTGCCCAAAAGTATATGGCTTACTCAAAATAAGTCACGCATTTCCAAGGCGGGGCAACGGGATCGTGACCGGTATGTCTCGACTGCCATCCGAATGATCCGGGGGGCCGCCGATTTATCCGGCGAGAGCGCCCTCTTGGACCGACGCGCCCTTGCCCTCTCTACCGTCTGGTAGTAGCACAACCCGGACTCACCCCGGGGGCCTCTCATGGCACATGACGATCCCAAAACCCTTGTCTCAACCACCTGGCTGGCCGCGCATCTGAAGGACCCGGATCTGCGCATTCTCGATGCCACGTGGTTCTTGCCAAACGACACGCGCGACCCGCGGGCGGAATATGACGCCGCCCATATCCCCGGCGCGCGATTTTTCGACATTGATGACGTGTCTGACCACCGCTCTGACCTGCCGCACATGGTGCCACCCGTGGAAAAATTCATGTCCCGGATGCGCGCACTGGGTGTGGGCGACGGGCATCAGGTGGTGGTCTATGACGCTCAAGGCCTGTTTTCTGCCGCGCGCGTGTGGTGGCTCTTTAAGCTGATGGGGCAGGACAACATCGCCGTGCTTGATGGGGGGCTGCCGAAATGGATCGCGGAAGGCCACCCGACGGAGGATATGCCGCCCATCATCCGCGACCGTCACATGACGGTGCGGCGGCAAAATCACATGGTCAAGGACGTGACGCAGGTGTCTTCTGCCTCGAAACTGGGCGATTATGCCATTCTCGACGCCCGCGCGCCGGGCCGGTTCCGCGGTGACGCACCAGAGCCGCGCGAGGGCCTGCGCGCCGGGCACATCCCCAATTCGCGCAATGTCCATTACGCCACGCTGCTCAACGACGATCAGACGATGAAATCTCCCGATGCGTTGCGCGCCGTGTTCGACGCGGCAGGCGCCGACCTGACCAAACCGGTCATCACCTCCTGCGGGTCTGGTGTGACGGCGGCGATCATCAATCTTGCCCTCACCCGGATCGGGAAGACCGACCACGCCCTCTATGACGGATCATGGACTGAGTGGGGGGCCTTCCCCACCGTGCCCGTCGCAACCGGAGATGCCTGATGTTTGCAGAGCTCAAAACCCAACCCGCTGATAAGATCCTTGCCCTGATGGCGATGTACCGTGACGACACGCGCGAGGGCAAAATTGATCTGGGCGTGGGTGTCTACAAAAACGCCGAAGGCGTGACCCCGATCATGGGCGCGGTCAAAAAGGCCGAACAGATCTGGTGGCAGGAAGAGGCGACAAAGGCCTATACCGGGTTGGCGGGTGATCCGGGGTTCTCAGACGCGATGATCTCGCTCGTGCTGGGTGACGCCGTTCCGCGAGAGGCGGTCGCGGCCGTGGCCACCCCCGGTGGCACAGGCGCCGTGCGGCAGGCGTTTGAACTGATCCAGATGGCCAAGCCCGATGCACGCATTTTCGTGTCTGATCCGACCTGGCCCAACCATCTGAGCATGTTGCGGCATCTGGGGATGGAGACGATCCTTTACGGCTATTTCGACGAAGAGACCCGCGCGGTGGATTTCGACGCGATGATGGCGGGCCTGCAAGAGGTGAAGGCCGGCGATGTGGTGCTGCTGCATGGCTGCTGTCACAACCCGACGGGGGCCAACCTGAACCTCACGCAATTCGAAGAGGTGATCGCGCTGCTCAATGCCAAGGGGGCGACGCCGATGATCGACATCGCTTACCAGGGCTTTGGTGACGGGCTGGAGGCTGATGCGGTGGCGACGCGCGCTGTCGCAGCAGGCTGTCCAGAGACATTGATCGCGGCGAGCTGTTCCAAGAATTTCGGCATCTACCGCGAACGCACCGGGCTTTTGATGGCCGTGGGCCATGACACCGAGCGCCGTGCGCTGACGCAGGCGACGCTCCAGCATCTGAACCGACAGAACTATTCCTTCCCGCCGGATCATGGGGCGCGGATGGTGACGCTGGTCCTCAATGACCCGGACCTGCGCAGCGATTGGGAGGCGGAATTGGAAGCGGTGCGTCTTTCGATGTTGGATCTACGCCAGAGCCTTGCGTCTGAGCTTCAGCGATTGACCGGTTCGGACCGGTTTGGGTTTATCGCGCAGCATCGCGGCATGTTCTCCCGTCTGGGCCTCGCCCCGGATCTGGTGGACGCGCTGCGGGAGGTCCATGGGATCTACATGGTGGGCGACAGCCGGATCAACGTGGCCGGTTTGAACGCGCAGACGGTGCCGATCCTGGCCAAGGCGATCGTAGAGGTGGGGGGCTGACCCCCCCGCCTTGCCCGCGAATCGAAGCACCCTATTTTTTCCGTTTTAAATTAAAATCTTAAGCGGTAAGCAACGGATCCCAAATTCACGACAAATCGGGCGGATAGCCGAAATTTGACGCGAATTTTTCGCGGAAATTTGGCCCAAAACGGGTCTCTTCCGGGATATCGCGCGCCTCGCCCTCTGCGCTTAATCAGTTGGGAAGACCTTGCCCCATACCTCTTGCACCCGGGTGGTGTTTTAAGAGTGATGGGACAAATTGTGGTGCGTAGACCTGAAGATTACGGGGCGTTCCCCGACGACGGAATTGATGACACAGACGCATTCAAAGCGATGCTCAGCGATGGTGGCAAGATTGAGATCCCGGCGGGTGTCTGGGACTTCGACAGCACGGTGCATGTGCTCATGTCGGAAAGTGTCGATGTCACCGCCCATCCCGATGCGGTGTTCCAATCCAACGGCATTGACGGGGATCTTTTCCGGTTTCGCGTGAATGCCAACAGCCCGGATGATCTGACCCTGACCTGGGATGGTGGCACGTTCGACATCACGGATCAGTTGAATTCTCAGGTTGTACCTTACGTGCGGAACGGGGCACCCGTGGGCGAGCAAGGCACTTCGGCGACCGCCGATGCGCTGTCCATTCGCGGCATCTATCAGAACAGGACAGAAGATACCTCAACCGTGAAGGTCACCCAAGTCGCGATCTCAAATGTCAGCGTCATCGCCAGCGATCCCGGAGAGGATTGGACGACGGCCGGCGGCGATAGCGGGATCTTCATTCAGGCGGGTGCGGCGATTGTGGAAGACAGCTATTTTCGCGGGATCCGCGACAATGCCATCTACTTGTCCGCCGATGGGCTGTTTCACGACGTGGGCGGGAACTACACCGTGCGCAACGTCACGATTGAGGGCTCTCTCATGGGGATCTCGGTCAAGCGTGGCGCGGATGATATCGTGATTGAGGGCAATACGATCACTGATACGGCGGTGGGCATCGTGGTGGACGAAACGCGCGCCGCCCCCGAAAGCGGGATCCAATCCTCCAACATCGTGATTGAGGGCAATACATTCACGGATGCGTGGCTGGCGATCCGGCTGGGCGATTCTGAGAATGTCACGGTGACGGGCAACACGTTCAGCGGCCTGCAGCCCTTTGACTACATCCCCCATATCGCGCCCACCGTGTTGCATTTCTGGGGGGATACGCAGGTGACCAACGTTGTGTTTGAGGACAATGTGTTCAGTGACGGCGTGGATTTCCCCAACGTGCTGAGGCCGCCAGAGGCCATCAACCAAACCGACAGCACGGATCAAGACGATGTGCTGATCAGCGGCGAGGGTTCCCACGTGCTGGATGGTGGCGACGGGATCGACACCGCCACGTACGAACATTCCGATGGGCGCGTGGTTGTCAGCCTGCACAGCGGTGTGGGCTTGCGGGGGGATGCCGCCGGGGACAAGCTCAACAACATCGAAAACCTTGTCGGGTCCGAGTTTAACGACATCCTGTCCGGCGACAATGATCGACAGGTCGGCAACACCATGATGGGCCTTGGCGGCAATGATTGGATCCGCGGCAATGGCGGCGATGACACGCTGGACGGAGGCACGGGCGATGATCGCCTCAGCGGTGGGCGCGGCAGCGATATCTTTGTTTTTCAGGATGGGCACGGCGTGGACGTCGTGACGGATTTTTCAGCCGATGACCCCGACGAAGTGATCGACCTGACCGCGATCAGCGCGATTTCGGATTTTGAGGACTTGCGCGACAATCATACGGCGCAGGTTGGCACGGATGTGGTCATCAACACAGGCGATGGTCAGATCATCCTGCCGGACACGTCGCTGGAAACGGTTCTGGACAGCAGCAATTTCATATTTTGACCCTTATCTGCCGTAGCGGGCCAAAAACATCTCGACGGCCCCGGTGACCACGCGGTCAATATCCGCGTCGGAAATCTCTCCGGCGACGCCACACAGGCTGCGGACGAAAAGATCACTTTTGCATAGCTCGGCGAATTGGCTCGCGGCGAGGCCCATATCCTCAATCCGCAGGTCACCGGACGCGATGTAGGGCGCAAGAAGCCCTGACATCTTTTCGCGCATCATCGCGGGGCCGGATTCGTAAAAGCGTTGTCCGATCTCTGGAAAGCGGTCACTTTCCGCGACGCAGATGCGATACATCTGCTGCCCGAAATCCGACAGAAAGAAGCGCACGATCCGGCCTGCCGCTTCTCGCAAGACCAATTCCACCGGTGCGTCCTGAGGCATGCCCGCCAAAGCGGCCTGCGCCTGGCGATTGCATTCCACGCGTGCGACCTCAGAAAACAAGAGGCGTTTGTCGGGGAAATAACTATAAAGCGTGGCCTTAGAGACCCCGGCCTGGCGGGCGATGTCATCCACACTCGCCCCTTCAAAGCCGTCGCGCAGGAACACATCACGCGCACCGTCCAGCACCTGATCGAACTTGCGACCTTTCTTGATCTCCGGATTGATACCAGTGCTGATCGCGTTACCAATGTCTGCGGCGATGGCCACCATGCGCGCCCTCCTGCGGTGCATCCCACCCTAGCCGCCCCGCCCCTCATCCTGCAAGCGCCGCGCTGGTCCCCTATTCCGGTGCACATCCAATTGGACAGCCCCAAATCCCATGCTACACCGCTTCCATGGTCGATGTTTTTTTGCAAACGCTACCCTTCTTTTTGATCATCGGCCTGGGGTACGGCGCAGGGCGCACCGGCTTTTTCACGGAGGCCGCAACCGCCTGGCTGACCAAGTTCGTGTTCTATTTCGCCCTCTCGGCGATGCTCTTCAAATTCTCCGCCAACCTGTCATTTCGTGAGGTGTTCGATGTCACCTTCGTGGCCGCCTACCTTTGGGCCACGGGGTTTGTCTATGGCATCGCGATGATGGCAGCCTTCCTGCGCGGCACCTCGATCGAAGAGGCGGCGATTGAGGCGCAATGCGGTGTGATCGGCAATGTCGGGTTCCTTGGCGTGCCGATGCTGACGCTGTTGATGGGGGAGGCCGCGATTGGGCCGGTGATGCTGGTCCTGTCGGTCGATCTTATCGTCTTTGGCTCACTCATTGTGATCCTTGTCACAGGCTCACGGGGGGAGGATCCGGGCCTGCGCGTGTTCAGAACCGTGGGGATGGGGCTTTTGAAAAACCCCATGATCATGTCCATCACCTTGGGCCTTTTGTGGTCCGCCTCTGGCGCGGCGATCCCGGGTGTTATGAATGATTTCCTCGATATCCTCGGCGGTGCGGCCACGCCCGGTGCGCTCTTTGCCATTGGCGCGTCCTTGGCCACGAAACGGCTGGATCGCCCATTAATTGCGGGGTGGCTGTCGGTCAGTAAGCTTGGCCTGCACCCGCTCTTTGCGGCATTCGCATGTCTCGTGCTGTTCCCGGTGGAGCCTTACGCCGCCGCCGTCATGATCGCCGCGGCGTCCCTGCCTGTGGCGGGCAATGTCTATATCCTCGCCGAACATTACGGTGTCGCCCCGCAGCGGGTGTCGGCATCGATCCTGATTTCCACGGGCTTTGCCGTGATCACCGTATCGCTGGTGATCGGCTGGGTGTCCGGGCTTTATACCCCATGAGCTATGAGCCGATCCCCCTGCCACAGCGCGCGCCGTTGAGCGACCAAGAGGCGCTCTTTAAGGTCGAGGGATTTCGCGATGACATGCGTCAGCGGCGCACCATTCGCCACTATGACCCGCGCCCCGTACCCGAGGCCATTATCCGCACAGCCATTGAAGCCGCCGGTTCCGCGCCCAGTGGGGCCAACCAACAGCCCTGGCACTTCGCGGCCATTGCCGACCCTGGGATGAAGACACAGATCCGCGCGGCGGCGGAGCAGGAAGAAGCGAAGTTCTACGCGGGTGGCGCGCCTGATGCGTGGATCGCAGCGTTGGAGCCCATCGGCACTGCCGCATCGAAACCGCACCTCACCGATGCGCCCTGGCTCATCGCCATATTCGCTCAGCGCTATGGCCTAGGCGCGGATGGCAGTCGGGTCAAACACTACTACGTGCCCGAGAGCGTTGGCATTGCCACGGGTCTGTTGATCACCGCGCTGCATCAGGCAGGCCTTGCCACGCTGACCCACACGCCCAACCCGATGGCATTCCTGAACGGGCTTCTGGGTCGACCCGACAACGAAAAACCGGTGATGATCCTGACTGTGGGACATGCCGCCAAGGATGCCGTGGTGCCCAAAGCCGCGACCATCAAGAAACCCATTGAAGACATCATGACCGTCCACAAAGGCGACGGATAGGAGGAGACCCCGATGGAAACCCAATCAGAAAACGCCTGTTTCGGCGGTGTGCAAGGGGTCTATACCCACAGCTCAAAGGCCTGTGCCTGTGACATGACGTTCGGTCTGTTCCTGCCAGAAGAGGCCAAGGACGGGCCCGTGCCGGTGCTGTGGTATCTCAGCGGTCTGACCTGCACCCATGAAAACGCGATGGTGAAGGCAGGCGCGCAGGCCTGGGCGGCAGAGCAGGGCATCGCGCTTGTCTTCCCGGATACCAGCCCGCGGGGCGAGGATGTGGCCGATGATGACGCCTATGACCTCGGCAAAGGCGCAGGGTTCTATGTGAACGCCACGCAGGATCCGTGGAAACCCCATTTTCAGATGTGGGATTACGTGTCCGAGGAACTGCCTGCCCTCATCATGAAAGAGTTCGCCATCGACGAAGAGCGTCAGGCGATCACCGGTCATTCCATGGGCGGGCACGGCGCGTTGACGCTCGCCATGGGCCTGCCGGGGCGGTTCCGGTCGGTCTCTGCCTTCGCGCCCATCTCCCACCCCACGGCAAGCGATTGGGGCCGCAAACAGCTGGGCGCGTATCTGGGGGACGATGAAAGCACTTGGGCCGTCCATGATGCGACGCTGATGATGCGCGAGGCGGGGTTTGACGGCCCTGTCCTGACCGACACAGGCACCCAGGATCAGTTCATAGACCTGCTGAAACCCGAAGCGCTGGCAGAGGCCGTCAATGCCCGGCGTCAACAAGCCACGCTGCGCCTGCAACCGGGTTATGATCACAGCTATTTCTTTGTCTCGACCTTCATGGAGGATCACGTGTCCTTCCACGCAGAGGCGCTTTACGGGGGATGATATACGTCGATGCCGATGCCTGCCCTGTGAAAGAGGAGGTGGAGCGCGTGGCCACCCGGCACAAGCTGGCGGTGGCCATGGTCTCCAACGGCGGCATCCGGCCGTCGCGCAACCCGCTCATTGAAATGGTGATCGTCCCCGATGGTCCGGATGAGGCGGATAAGTGGATCGCTGATCGCTGCGGTCAGGGTGATGTGGTGGTGACTGGCGATATCCCTTTGGCCGCGAAATGCGTGGAGGCGGGCGCGGCGGTGCTGAAACACAATGGCGAGCCGCTGAATGAGCGCAATGTCGGGCAGGCGCTGGCCACCCGCGATCTCATGGCTGATCTGCGCGCCGCCGATCCGTTTCGACAGGGTGGCGGCAAAGGCTTTACCAAGGCGGACAGATCAAGGTTCTTGAATGCGCTGGAACAAGCCATTCGTACCGCGCAGAAAGCCAAGTAGACCAACCCAGCGCCAGCCTCAAAGCGAACTAATCCTTTACTTCCACCACTTCCGTGCCAAGGTCACTCCAACACCCAAAGGCACCACCCATGCAAACTCAAACCTGGCGCACCAACATCGCAGGCGCATCCTGTGCCTTTGGCGCGGCCGTGGGGTTTTCCGTCCTTGAGTTGATGGTAAAATTCCTCTCGGACGATTACGCGCTGCATCAGACAGTGTTCTTTCGCGCCATCGTGGGCCTCACCGCCTTTGCCATTTTCATCATGCCATTTCAGGGCTGGTTTCGCGTCTTCCGCACGCAGCGTCTTGGCGCGCATCTTTTCCGCGGGCTTTGTGTGGTCATGGCCAACACATGCCTCTTTCTGGGTCTCGCCTCCCTTCCCTTGGCCGATGCCGTCGCGATCTACTTCGTGGCCCCGCTCGTCACCGCTGTGATGTCGGTCATTTTCCTGCGCGAAACGGTGGGTCCGCGCCGCTGGTCCGCGATCCTGGTGGGGCTGTTCGGTGTCATGCTGATCGTGAAACCCGGCACGTCGGCGTTTCAACTGGCCTCAATCTTTCCGATGCTCGCCGCAACGCTTTATTCCACCATGCACATCACCGCCCGGCGCATCTCGGGCACCGAAAGTGCATTTACCATGACGGCCTATTCCAACCTCAGCTTCCTCTTCGTCAGTGCGATTGTCGGCCTCTGCATAGGTTGCGGGCAGTTCCAAGGCGTGGGGCCAGAAGAGCTTGATTTCCTTCTGCGCCCCTGGGCCACGTTCAACCCCGATGACGCAATCTATTTCATCCTGCTCGGCACGTGTGGATTGGCCGCGGTGCTGCTGATCACGCAGGCCTATCGCATCGCAGAGGCCTCATTTGCCGCGCCGTTTGAATATGTCTCGATCCCGATGGCCATCATCTGGGGGGCCGCATTCTTTGGCACCTGGCCGGACAATTGGTCCTGGGTTGGCATCATGTTCATCCTTGGTTCAGGTCTTTACCTTCTGTGGCGCGAGGCACAAATTGGGCGGGCCAGCACAGGTGCGAGAGGGTGACGATAATGCAGGTTGAAGCGGTCGTGTTCGACATCGGCAATGTGCTGATCACCTGGCAGCCAGAGCGGTATTTCGACACTAATATTGGCCAAAACCGCCGCAAAGCCCTGTTTGAAGCGGTCGATATCCACGCCATGATGGTGCGCATCGATCAAGGTGAGGTGTTTGGCGACGTGGTGGAAGAAACCGCGCTCTCCCATCCCGATTGGACGACAGAAGTGCGATGGATGCGTGACCATTGGAATGCGATAGCGGGGCCGGAGATTTCACTGTCGGTGCGGCTTCTCCGGGCGTTGCGGGCCAAGGGCGTGGCTTGTTTCGCGCTCAGCAATTTCGGCAAGGAGAATTTCCCGCTGAGCGAAGCAGAATTCCCGTTTCTGAAGGAGTTTGACCGTCGCTACATCTCGGGTGAGATGAAAATGGCCAAGCCGGATCCGGCGATTTACGCCAGAGTAGAGTCTGATTGTGGTCTCGCGCCTGAAACACTCCTCTTCGCCGATGACCGTCAGGACAATATTGAGGCCGCTGCGGCCCGAGGTTGGCAAACCCATCTTTTCACAACGCCAGACCGCTTTGCCGACGACCTTGTGACGCGCCGGTTGCTCACCGCGGATGAGGCGCAATGACCACGTTCATTTCGTTTGAGGACGGGGAGGTCAATTTGACATGGCTGGGCCTTTGCGAGGCCTTGGAGCGGGGTCACACATACCCGCGCGCGCAGATTGAAGATACGTTTTTGCATCGGGGCGAGGATACGCTTTTGACCCGATCTGCGTGGATTGATGGGCTGGGCGTGGCGGTGAAATCGACCACAGTTTATCCGGGGAACCCAGGTAAGGGCCGCCCCATGATTGACGGCACTTTTAGCCTGTATAGAGACGATGATGGGCGGCTGGAGGCGGTGATTGATTTCTTTCTCGTCACCAAATGGAAAACCGCGGGCGACAGTCTGCTCGCCGCGACGCGGCTCGCGCGGCCAGACAGCGAACACATTCTGATCATCGGAGCGGGTGTTGTGGCACAGTCCTTGTTTGAGGCGTATTCCGCCGCCTTTCCCAAGGCCCGTTTTATGGTTTGGAACCGCACCCGCACCCGGGCTGAAGAGATGGCGCAGACTTTCCCAGGTATCGAGGTGGCCGAAGACCTGGAGCAGGCCGTGCGCCGCGCCGATATCGTCACCTCTGCCACACCATCCACTGAGCCGGTGATCAAAGGGGATTGGCTGCGTCCCGGGCAGCATATTGACCTGATCGGTGCCTTCACCCCGCCCATGCGCGAGGCCGACGATGCCGTGCTGCAACGTGGCCGTATTTTCGCGGACACATACGACACTATTCTTGGCCATATCGGTGAAATTCAGATTCCGTTGGACAGCGGCGCGATCACCCAAGACGATCTGGGCCCGACCTTTTACGACGCCGATGATTTTCGCAGGGAGGCGGAGGACGATATTACCGTCTTTAAGAATGGCGGCGGGGCGCATCTGGATCTGATGACAGGGCGCTACATCCTGGAAAAATGGAGGGCAAACCAGTGATCATCTACGCGTTTTTCGCACTTTTCGCCGCTGTCATGGTCTTTCCCTTTGTTACTGAGGCTCTGAGGCCCCGCATGACCGCCTCTCGCCGGAAGCTTGCGCCGGGGCAGTTCGCCAACCTTTCGCAAGGGGTGACACATTACAATTGGACCGGCCCCGAGACCGGCCCGGTGGCTGTCTGTGTTCATGGCCTCACCACGCCATCGTTTGTTTACGGACCCTTGGCTGATGGTTTGGCGAAAAAAGGCTACCACGTTCTGTCCTATGACCTGTATGGCCGGGGGTTTTCTGACCGTCCCAAGGGCGATCAGGACAGCGCCTTCTTCAACCGCCAGCTCGACGATCTTTTGGCCGATCAAGGTGTAGTAGAGCCGTTTACCTTGATCGGGTATTCCATGGGCGGTGCCATCGGTGCAGCATTTACGGCGACCAATCTGTCGCGCGTGACCAACCTGATCCTGCTGGCGCCTGCGGGGATGAAGCTGGACCTTGGCCCTCTGGCGGACATGGCACAGAAATACAGTTTTTTCGGCAAATGGATGACGCTTGGGTTCTACCCCAAATCCCTGCGCCGCGCGACGGAGTCTGAGCGCCATCTTGAATGCCCGATTCCGCACATGGTTGACCGCCAGATTGAGGAAACCCGCCTGAACGGGTTTGCGCCCGCCGTTTTGGCCTCATTGCGCGGTTTGCTGGTCGAAGACCTGGAGCCCGCCCACCGCGCCATCACCGCATTCGGGGTCCCGGTGGTGGCCTTTTGGGGCGAGACCGATGAGGTGATCCCTCTCGAGTGCAAAGATCGCTTGAGCGCGTGGAATCCATCCGCGAAAAACCACGTGATCAAGGGCGCAGGGCACACCGTCACATACACGCACACAGCAGAGATTTTGGAGCATATCCCGCCTGCGTGATCAACGCGTGCCGCCCCTCGTATGGCGACCTTTCCCAGTGAGAGGTGGAGGCCCCGGATCAAGTCCGGGGCGCGTGGTCCTTGATGCTCACGTCAGAGTGTAAATTGGCTTTAGCGCCTATTTAGACTCTGTTTTAAGCCACGCTTTCGTCTCGCCAGAAGCCGGAGATCCTGAGATTTTCGGCGTCATAGCCTGCGGCCTTTGTCGTCTCGCGCAGTTGCCGTGCCTGATCCTTTTCGCCTGCAAACCAGATCGGATCCCGGGCATAATCACTGTGCCGTTCGAGGACCGCATCCAAGAGCCGCTCCCCCTTGGCCCGGCTGAGCCACGTGACGGTGATCCCCTCTGGCACCTCAAACGGGTAGTCACAGTCGGCCCCGTGCGCCGCCTCCAGGAAAAGCTCACCCGTGGCCTCTTTGGGCAGGTTTTCCATAATCCGTGCCGCGGCGGGAAAGCCGGTCTCATCGCTGGCCATCAAGCAACGATCCGGCCGCATCAGCCCGCCGCCCATCGGGCCCACAAGCCCCACAACATGCCGTGTTTTGTCACCGGCCTGCACTTGCGCCGCCCATTCCGTCGTCTTGCCGCCGTCATGGAGGAAGATATCCGTCACGATCTGCCCTTTGCGGTAATCCACGGATCGAGCGGTGTAGACAGGTTTGTGCGGCGCAGACGGCCCATCGAAATACTTGATCGAGCCGTTGGGCGCGACTGTGGGCCAATCCGTGACCCCGTTTGGCGCGGCTTGCAGCAGCCGAAAATGGATCGATGCCTCCCCATAGGCGGAGACATCTTCCCCCTCCAGTGTGGCGCGCAGAAAGACGGGGCCCAGCGCCTCAACCTTGATGGTGCGCATGAATTGCAAGTTGGACGGCAGCGCCGTCACGCCATCGCGATCTGTCCAGTCTATCGCCGCCGTTGGCAGCACTTGGCGCAGGATCTCCGTTAGGGCGGATTTCATCACGAAAAGCCCGCGTGCGTCCTTGGCCGCGACCATTCCGGCCGCCTCTGTATGTGCACTGGGCCGCAATCCGAACAGACCTTGAGGTGTCTCCAAGGTCAGCCGCGCGTCGTGATCCTCCGACACGGCCAAATCCTCCGTTTGAGCCTGTGCCAGAATTATTTCGCGCAGGGTGGCAAAGCTGACGCCCGGCAGATCAGCCTGAGACACGAAACGGTAATCCGGGTGAGTGTCCGGTTGGGACATGGGCGCAGTTCCTCAAACGTTGCGGTGGGGTCGGCTGACCTACGGGGGTAGGATGGCATGCCGGGGACGTTACACCGCCTTGGCCGGGATGCAAACGGGATCAAGACAGGTGGGTCACAGCGATACGTGTTCAATCACCATCGCGTTGAAACTGACGCGATCAATGTCGTCCAGCGATGTGGCATTCATCGCCTCTTGGAGGCGCGGCAAGGTGTTTGCCACGGCCAGAAAATGGGCGCGATTTGCCTCGTTAAGGTCAATGGCATTGAGTTGGTTGAGAAGCTGCAAAACCGCGTCTGAACAACTCTCATTTCGGCGAGAAATAGGCTCTAACATGGCCAAATCGACGCCGATCACCTCCAAGACGTCACGCAGCACCGCATCAGAATAGGGCACTGTCACGACGTCAAACTGCGCGCGCCAGCGATCTATCTTGGGTGCAGCGAGATCACGGGCGGGCGTTTGAGGTGGCGGCACGACCTCACCGTGTCGAATGCGGTGCGCCATCCAGGAGCGGCGCCAGTCTTCGGGCTCCCTGCGGACGCAGATCGGGATCACGTCATGGCCCCTCAGCGCATCCTTGATAAAGGCAATCGAGGCCTCTGGCAGGTTCAGAAACGCCTCACTCGACAGCACAAGGCTGTGCGCGGTCGAAGTGTTCAGGTGATCCACGAGCGCTGTCCAGATGTCTTCGGGTGGGACAGGTGGAATGGGCGAATGCGCAGGCCAGACCGGCAACAGGGAAAACGACAGCATGTGATGCGCGACGCCCTTGCCCTCTCGCGTGCCGAGCACGGGATAGTCGATCCCCATTTCCCGCAAACGCGCGTGATTGCGCGTCATCACCGCCTGCAGGGTCGAACTCCCAGTGCGGGCATCACCAATATGAAGATAGATTTTCATGGCGTTCGACGGTTCTTAAACACCTTGCAATGGTCGGAGTGAGAGGATTCGAACCTCCGGCCCCTGCCTCCCGAAGACAGTGCTCTACCAGGCTGAGCTACACTCCGACTGCGGATGGGGCATACGCGCCCATGGCCTGTTTGACAAGCGTTGAATCTTGTCGAGCTAAGACCCGAGCCGAGACAGAAAAGACCCGTATTCTGCGGCCTTCACCCGATAGGTGACCTTTTCATACAAAGGCGCTTTGAGCCGGGTATAGAAGGCTTGAGCGCCCGGATTGTCCTGGTCGGTCTGCCAATCAAACCGGCAACACCCTTCCTCTTCGGCGATGCGCACCAACCCGGCCATCAAGGCCCGTCCGACACCGTGGCCGCGCGCGCCCTCACTCACGAAAAGCTCTTTCATGTAGAGCGCGATGTCCGTGCCCGACGGGAAGGTCAGGACCCATGTGGCAAAGCCCAGTGGCGTGTCACCCTGAAAGGCCATGAGGCAGGACAAATGACGTTGGCTGTCGAGAATGCCGATGATGCGGGCCTCTTGAGCGGCTGATGCCTCTCGGACGCGGTAATAGGCCAGACATTCACGGTAGAGATGCAGAAAATCCTCAGAGTCAGACGGCTGGTATGGCCGCGTTTGGATCACAGGCTCGCGTCCAGTGCCGCGAGGATCGTATCGCCCATTTCTGAGGTCGAAAGCGGCGTTGTGCCGTCTTCCCCGATCAGGTCCGCCGTGCGCGCGCCCCCGGCCAAAACCGTCTCAATGGCAGTCTCAAGGCGGGTGGCTTCGTCGCCCTGATCAAAGGAATAGCGCAGCGCCATCGCAAAGCTGAGAATGCAGGCAATCGGGTTGGCTTTGCCCTGACCGGCGATATCCGGCGCGGACCCATGGACGGGCTCATAGAGCGCTTTGGGTCGGCCATTGGCCATGGGCGCGCCAAGGCTTGCCGATGGCAACATGCCCAGCGAACCGGTCAGCATCGCCGCCGTGTCCGACAGGATATCGCCAAAGAGATTGTCCGTCAGGATCACGTCAAACTGTTTGGGCCAACGGCAAAGCTGCATCGCGCCGGCATCGGCGTACATGTGGCTGAGTTCCACATCGGCGTAATCCTCATCATGGACCTTTTGCACCACTTCGCGCCACAGGATGCCCGATTCCATCACATTGGCCTTTTCCATCGAGCAGACCTTGTTGCCCCGCCGCCGCGCCAGTTCAAAGGCGGAGCGCGCCACGCGATCGATCTCACTTTCGGTGTAGCGTTGCGTGTTGATGCCGACACGCTCATTGCCTTCCTCAAAGATGCCGCGCGGTTCGCCGAAATAGACACCGCTGGTCAACTCGCGCACGATCATGATGTCGAGGCCCGAGATCACCTCAGGCTTCAGCGAAGAGAAATCTGACAGCGCGTCAAAACACTGCGCCGGGCGGAGATTGGCGAAGAGGTCCATTTCCTTGCGCAGACGCAAGAGCCCGCGTTCCGGCTTTACCGAAAAATCAAGCGCATCATATTTGGGGCCACCCACCGCGCCGAGCAGAACCGCGTCCACCTCTTGGGCGTGCGCCATGGTGTCATCATGGAGAGGCGTGCCGTGGGCGTCATAGGCCGCACCGCCGACCAGGCCCTCGCTCACGTCAAAGCTCAGGTCCCGCTTGGCGCCAAACCAGTCGATGATTTTACGCACTTCGGCCATCACTTCGGGGCCGATGCCGTCGCCGGCCAAAATAAGAAGCGAAGGGGTGGTCATACGCGCAATCCTTGTGCCTGAATCGGTCGGTCACGGCGTATCCCGAAGGCCCAAGGGCGTCAAGAAATGCGATCAGTCGAGCGTGATGTCCACCCAGACGAGGCGATGGCGGCTGGCGGTGGTTGCCTCCTCTGACGCCGGGCCGTTCAAGGGCCAATACACGCCAGCATCGGTCACAGTCACATCCGCAGAAGGCAGGAGATAGCTGACGCGCAGGTTGCCGGGTTGGGGCCAAGTCACCGTATCCAGCGTGGGATCACCTTGATGGCCCGGCGTGTTGGGCGCGCCCGGCCCGCGTGGGTGTGGATCTTGCAGGCGCGGATCATTGAGCAGGCCGAGGATGGCCGCTTTGCGCCCTTCGCCATCGACCGGATCAAGATTTGCATTGCCAGCCAGCACGAAGGGCCCCTGAGGCGTCGGCCCAAATGCACCATCGAGATAATGCTGCCAGAACACGATCTCATCATGATTGCGACGGCCATTGCGATCCTCTGGTCCGTCGAAGACAGGGGTGGTGGCATGAAATGTCATGAGGTTCAGGCGCGTAGATCCGAGATCAATTGGCACCACCCAATGGCCACGGCTGGACAGTCGCTGCACCTTTTGGCCTGGCATCGCCTCTTGGGGCCAGAGCGGCTTGGGCATGTCCGACCAGAGCATTTCAGAGAAATCTTGCGCGTCCGGTGCCACAATCGCGAACCGTGACAGGATCGCTTGACCACCTTCGCCCGCAAACCAGCCGTAGCTGTGGGCATCTTCAGGCTCTCCTAAGCGTCCATCGCCATCGAGGTCCGCACCAGAGGGCAGACCCGCATTTGGCATGCGCGCAAACATATGAGGATAGGACACACCCGCATCGCCAATCGCGTCGCGCAGGGCGGTGAGGGTCACCTGGTCTTGATCGTAGTCGATGCCTTGCAAGACCAGAATATCAGGCTCTAACTTGGCAATAATGGCGACAACCGCCTGAACCTGCGGATCCTCGCCGCGCAGGATATCCCGCAGGAGCAGGCCCGGCCCCTTGCGGGAGAGTTCCGTGTGATAGGTCGCAATGCGCAGGGTTTCAGCGGCCAGCAGACCGGGCGCAAAGACCAGCAGAGCGAAAAGAATCAGGCCTCGACGCGGGTTCCATCGCCACGGGCGTGCACGCGCTTGCGCTTGGCCTCGATCAGATCGGCCACCCGCATCAGGGCAAGCCCGCGAATAAACATGCTGGCAGGAAGAAAGGCCCATGCCGTCATCGTCCAGATCATTGTTTGTGCGTCTTCAAAGGACACAACGCCCACCACATCGGACGCGGCCTTGATCAGCGTCGGAATGATGAATGGCAGCAAAATCCCTAACACAAGGTTAAAGCCGGCATCACGCCGCAGACGTTCCACCACGTCACCGCCGCGCGTTGGGTCGAAAAGGGGCAGGTTGATCCAAACGTTGAACTTGCCCTTGCGCATGGGCCAGTTGAACACCCAGGTCATCACCATGAAAGCGACGATCATGACCATAGACAGCAAATACGACACGCCCGCCGCTGTCCGGACATCCATGATCAGTTCGGCAGAGGCATCATAAGGCAGCATCAACACGACAAGCCGCACAGGCGAAAACGGGAAGTCCACGATATGGCCCAGGCCTTCTCCCGCCCCGGTGAGGAAGATCGACGCAACAGTCGGGTCCGATTGGCCGCGCATGATCAACGACAAACACAAGATCGACGCGGCCAGGCAGATGAACTTCAGGCGATTGAACGGCGCGGCAAAGCGAAACTCCACGATGGAAGGATAGCGGCCAAAATATTCCATGAAGGTCAAAAGGGCGGATAGAAGGGCGATCACCACGACGATCTGCGCTGTGTCCGCTGCCACGGAGGGCAGCAAAAGCGCGGGCATGACGACGAGACCTGCCACAAGACAGGCGCGCACCAATGCACTGACCATCTGAGAAACCACTGCTCTCTTACCCTCAAACCGGCCGAGCCCGGTACGATGCCGCGCTCTTGTTCCACTTTGACCCCGGCTATGCTGCCGGGTTGCCTCATTTCTGTCCAATTTCTGCCCCTTTTCCCGATCAGGCGCAACTCTTTGAAACTTTTCACCAATTTATTTGGACGGATTGATGAAGGAAGTGGTGCGAGATTGCATCAATTTAGGAGCGGAAGTTTGACCATGTGGTTTTGGCCACAAGATGTTGCGGTTGAGCCATTGGACGACGCTAAAGACGTCCTGACTGGGTCAACAATCAGGTAAGACTCGGGTGCATAAATGGGGCAGTGCGCGTCGCATATTTCGGACGCGCCCAGCCTACATTAGATCCCGCACATCGGTCAGGCGGCCGGTCACTGCTGCCGCTGCGGCCATGGCAGGGCTCATCAAATGGGTCCGCCCACCGCGGCCCTGACGGCCCTCAAAGTTGCGGTTGGACGTGGCCGCGCAGCGTTCTCCGGGGGCAAGCTGATCGGGATTCATGCCCAAACACATCGAACAACCCGCAAGGCGCCACTCAAAACCGGCCTCTTTGAACACATCGGCAATGCCTTCTTGTTCGGCCTGCAGCCGCACAAGGCCAGAGCCGGGAACAACCATGCCCCTGACACCATCCTTGATCTTTTTGCCGCGCAGAATGTCTGCTGCGGCGCGCAGATCCTCAATGCGGCCATTGGTGCAGGAGCCGATAAAGACGGCATCAATTTCAATCTCCGCCAAAGGCGTGCCGGGCGTCAGCCCCATGTAATCCAGAGACCGCGCCGCCGCGTCCACTTTGCCCCCGGCAAAATCCTCAGGCTGAGGGACGCTCCCTGTGATCGGCAGCACGTCTTCGGGGCTTGTGCCCCAAGTCACCACCGGCGCGATGTCCTCACCGCGGATGGTGACCACCTTGTCCCAATGGGCACCGTCATCGGAATAAAGCGTCTTCCACCACGCCAGCGCGGCATCCCACGCGGCCCCTTTGGGCGAATGCGGGCGGCCTTTGACATACTCAAACGTGGTGTCATCCGGCGCGATGAGCCCAGCGCGTGCACCGCCTTCGATGGCCATGTTGCAGACCGTCATGCGGCCTTCCATCGAAAGCCCGCGAATGGCCTCACCGCAATATTCGATCACGTAGCCCGTGCCCCCCGCCGTGCCGGTCTCACCGATGATCGAGAGCGTGATATCCTTGGCCGTGACACCTGGGTTCAGTTGGCCGGTGATCTCAACCTTCATGTTCTTTGATTTCTTCTGGATCAGGGTCTGGGTCGCCAGAACATGCTCCACCTCTGATGTCCCAATCCCATGGGCCAGCGCGCCAAAGGCCCCGTGAGTCGCCGTATGACTGTCTCCGCAGACCATCGTGATGCCAGGCAAAGTCCAGCCTTGTTCAGGCCCGACGATATGCACGATCCCCTGCCGACGGTCAGTGATCGGGTAGTAATGCACGCCGAATTCCCGCGCGTTCTTGTCCAGCGCTTCGACCTGAATGCGGCTGTCTTCACTCATCTTGCTGGGATCTTCGCGCCCGGCTGTGGTGGGCACGTTATGATCAGGCACCGCGATGGTTTTCTCAGGCGCGCGCACCTTGCGGCCCGCCATGCGCAGCCCTTCAAAAGCTTGCGGGCTGGTCACCTCATGCACGAGGTGCCGGTCGATATAGACAACACAGGTCCCATCATCGGCTTCATGCACAACATGGGCATCCCAGATTTTATCGTAGAGTGTTTTCGGTGTGGCGTTTGACATGGCTATTTCGCGCTTTGCTTTATCGGACTTGGAAGGTGAGACGGACGGTCAAGCAAACGACGTTATAGTCGCGCCAGTTCGGCCAATTTCGCGCCGTAAAACCGCGACGGCATAAAGGCGCGATCCTCAATATCCATCATCCGTGTCATATGAGTGAGGTATACCGCACGCACGGCTAGATCAAGGATTTGCAGCTTTCAGCGCACGCAAAAGACCGGGCCGTTGCGCGTGCGGGTTTGGGCGGGATTTAGGTATTTATGACAAGAAAGAAGCCTCAACCTAGGTTCTGAGACCAACAGGGCAGCGTGTCATGCGGCGCAGGCGTGGCGGCGAAAACAGCACGTGCAATGGCACGGGAGACACACAGCGCTGCGGCGTGACCCAAAAGCGTGGTGTCTCTTATCGGGTCATCCATCGGCTGGTTGCCTGTCGCGGCGGCAAAGATCAGGTCACCGTCTAGCGGTGTGTGCGCAGGCATAAGCGCACGGGCCAGCCCGTCATGGGCCGCGATGGCAAGGCGTGTGCATTGCGCCTGCGTGAGGGAGGCATCGGTTGCGACAATGCCGATCGTGGTGTTCCGCCCCGCCGCGCCTTTGAGGGTGGGTGTGCCGGGTGGCGGGAAGGACGGGGCCGGGCCGAGGCCGCCGAACTCATCGCCAATTTCAAAAGGTGCTGCCCAGAAATGCGCGCTGTCGCCCACGGTCGCAGACCCGATTGCGTTCACAGCCATGAGTGCGCCCACGCAAATCCCTGATGGGAGAACCAGCGACGCCGAGCCAAGTCCGCCCTTGAAGCTCGCTGTCATAGCCCCCGTGCCTGCGCCCGCGGACCCAAGGTCAAATTCCTTATCCGCAGCAGCAAAGGCCGCCTGCCCCAAACCCTTGTACGGGTTTTCTTGCCAATCCTTGTCGCCCCCATTGGTCAGGTCAAAGAGAATAGCACCTGGCACCACCGGCACCCGCACATCGCCCACGGCAAAACCGCGCCCTTGGGCCGACAAGGCATCTGCCACGCCGGAGCCTGCATCCAGCCCAAAGGACGATCCGCCCGATAGAACCAGCGCCTCAACCTGTTCGACCAGCTTGTCAGGGGCGAGCAGATCCGTCTCCCGCGTGCCCGGTGCGCCGCCCATCACGTGCACACCTGCGGTAAAGGGCGCATCGCCCACCAGAACGGTTGCCCCAGTTTTGATGTGGTCATCCTGAGCATGGCCCACGCGCAGCCCAGCCACATCGGTGATCAGGTTCCTTGGCCCGGTCCGGTAGGTCATATCCGATCCTTAACGACCGCGGTCTCAGGATCACCTGTGTTGGGCATGCCGCTGGGTTCAATGATCATCAGATGCGCCTCTTGCCGCGCCACCGGGCGATGCTCCACACCCTTGGGCACGACAAACATCTCGCCCGCGCCCAACGTCACCGTGCGATCCCGCATCTCAATGTCGATCTCACCTTTGAGCACCAAAAAGAAGTCATCTGTGTCCAGGTGGCTGTGCCAGTTGAACTCACCCAACACTTTGACCACCATCACATCATTGCCGTTGTACCCTGCGACGATCTTGGGGCTCCAATGGGCGCTGAACTGGTCAAGTTTGGCAGACAGGTTCACAGGGGTCATGGGCGGATTTCCTTTTCACGCGCTCAGGGCATACGCCGCCAAACTACCGGGACGTGGTTACATTGCAATCTTGCAGGCTTACATGGCAGTGTGACAGGCAAGAACCAAAGGAACCGGCCACCATGAGATACGTGAAATGGGTCTTCGTGATCATCATCTGGGGGTTGGTGGCGGCCTTTCTGCACTACACGTTGCCGCAATATGACATCGCGCGCGTCACAGATACCTATGCCAAGCGCGTGGATTTTGGCGAAAACTCAATCTTCTGGGCCACGGCGGATGTGGGCAATGATGGAACCGTGGCCAATCGCGACGTGTTTTTCCTGCAAACCGTGCGGGCCAATGGCCGTGTGATGATCTATCGCAACGAAGACACGGGCTGGGGCTGGCCGCCTTACTTCAAGTTTGACACGTCAAATTTGCAGGCGGAGGCGTCAGACCTGAAATCCACGGTTGAGGCGCCGAAATGGGTCGCCGTGCGCCACTATGGCTGGCGCAATGAGTTTCTTTCGATCTTCCCCAATGCCGTCAGCGTCAAACCGGTGGCCGGACCGGACGTGCGGGTCATTCCGTGGATGAGCATTATCATCCTTGTGGTGCTCTTTGCGCTGTATTGGGCCATCCGCGTGCGTTGGAAACGCTTCCGCGCCAATCGTGTCGATCCGTTCTATGATGAGTTAACGGATGGATGGGGCTGATCAGAGCTTACCGCTTTCCGTAGTAGAGCCCCACCACATGTTCCGCCTGCGCAAAGAAGAGCCAGCGTGACGCAGCCACACCTGCCAGATGGCAGAGCACGGCGATCAAGGCCAGCGCATGGCTAAAGGGCAGCCACAGCAGGGAAAACGGCACCAGAAAGCCCAGGATCAGTGCGATGAGCCGCAGTTTATCGACATGTTTGCGCCCGACCTCAAACGCGAACTCGCGCAGCAAGTAATTCGTGCCGGTATGCGGCGGCTCAAATGCGCGCACGGCGCCGCGATCCCCCAAGCCTGTCGCCGTGGCCAGCGTGGAGCCTGAAAGGCCGAACGCCCCGTCGCCGCGCAGCCACCATCCCACTTGGCATGCCGCCGCAATCGGCAAGAGCACCATGGCCGCGATCACCTGACCGGACAGAAGCGCCCCGCCTGCAATGGAGAGCGCCAGGAAAAGGACCGGCGTCAGCGGGGTTTTCCACCGTGGAATGGTGTCGAGCTGGGCATAAATCATCGCGGTGCAAAACACCGTCAACAGAGACAAACCCGCCCCAATCCAGCCCAGAAGCGCCCAATGCGCGCCAAAAAACACCAGCCCCGCCGCATAGAGCGCCATGACCAAAAGCGCGGCCACGGACACGACCCCTTCGCGGCTGAGCCATGACGATCGCCATTGCGTAAACGCCTTCATCGCGCGTTCCGGGTGGCCCAGGTGAAAGGTTGAGGCCAAAAGCCCGCCCACCGCCAGCGCGTAGGCCAAAGCAAACATAAAAAACGCCATCCAGCCGGTGACCACGGGAAAGCCGAGCCCCATCCAGGCCAACATCCCGAACCCGAGACCACTGAGCGTGGTGAAAACGATAACTGAGGGTGCGGGATGCATTAGGCGTCTTCCGTTTTCTGAGATCCGCCGGGCATGGCGCCCAGCGCTTTATCAAGCCAACCCATGAAACCCTTGGGCTCTTCGGCCACGGGCGTCAGATAGGGCGCCAACACGTCGATCTGTTCCATCTCGTCCTTGGGGCGCGGCGGCAGGTATTTGTTGACGGGTTTGGTGCCCAGCTCCGGCATCAGGTCCATCCCGCCGCGTTCGGCGCTCAGTTTGGACACGTTGCTTTCTGGATCGGCGAAATCCCCGAAATGCCGCGCGCCCGCAGGACAGGTGCGCACGCAGGCCGGTTCGCGATCCACCTCAGGCAGGTTTTCATTGTAAATCCGGTCCACGCAGAGCGTGCATTTCTTCATCACACCTTCGGCGGCATCCAACTCCCGCGCGCCGTAGGGGCACGCCCAGGCGCAAAGACCGCAACCGATGCAATCGCTCTCATTGACCAAAACGATCCCATCTTCGACACGCTTGTAGCTGGCCCCGGTCGGGCAGACCGTCACACAAGGCGCGTCCTCACAGTGGAGGCAGGATTTCGGGAAATGAATGAGCTGCGCGGGGCCTGCCTCGGGCTGCACCTCATAGGAATGCACCCGGTTGAGAAACGTCCCCGACGGATCGGCGCCATAGGCATCTTGATCGCTCAAAGGCGCGCCGTAGTTTTCGGTGTTCCACCCTTTGCAACTCACCACGCAGGCATGACAGCCGACGCAGGTATCAAGGTCGATCACCAACCCGAGCTTCTTCTGGGTCGTGGAGGGAAGTGTTGTCATAGCTGGCGTTCCTCTGAAATGTCTTGAGGGGCTTGCGTGAGGCTTTCTTTCTGGCTCGGATCCCAGGTTGCGATGTACCAAATGAACGAGCCGAGGGTCAGGGTGACAAAGGCGAGGATCGCCAAAAGGGTCAGGGTCTTTCCGCTCATTTCCCCACCTTCCAGGTGAGGTTTTCGGGGCCTTTGCCCACGGGCGATTTGATTGGTGGGAAATCGGGCTGGGTCTGTTCACCCGGCTCTGCGCGCTCAATCTTCACCCGCAGGTCAAACCACGCCGCTTGCCCAGTAACAGGGTCTGAATTGGCCCATCTGAGCCCATCGCCTTTGGGCGGCAACAGCTCATGAATGAGGTGGTTCAGCAGGAACCCTTTGGTGGCCTCCGGCGCGTCTGCATCGAGCGCCCAGGCGCCCTTGCGCTTGCCAATCGCGTTCCAGGTCCAGACGGTGTTTTCATTCAGCGCCGCCATATGCGCCACGGGCACGACAATCGCGCCATGCGCGCTGCTCACCTTGGCCCAATCGCCCTCTTCAAACCCATGCGCTTCCCAAATCTTGGTCGGTACATAAAGTGGGTTGCGGCCGTGGATCTGCCGCAGCCACGCGTTCTGCGTGCCCCAACTGTGATACATCGCCATCGGGCGCTGCGTCAGCGCGTGGATCGGGTATTCATCCGGATCGACATGGTCGTCCTCGAAAGGTGCATACCAGATCGGCAGGGGATCAAGCGTTGTCTTGATCCGCTCACGCAGGTGATCTGGCGGCTGGTGCTCGCCATGTCCTTCGGCGGCGCGCTGGAACTTGCGCATCGTCTCGGAATACAGCTCAAAGAGGTAGGGCTGCGGGCTGTCGTAAATGCCCATCTCCACCGCCCAATCCTGATAGGCGGCGTTCCACGGTTTGTAGTACGTGGCCTCTTCCGGGATGTGACTGACGAAAAAGCCGCCATTGTCGATGTAGTCCTGAATCTGATCGGGGTTTGGATCGCCGCGGCCATGAGCCACCTCATTGCCGTTCCGGCGGAACCCGGCGAGCGGCCCAATCCCCGGTTTGCGTTGGTGATTGGTGATGTAATCGGCGTAGTCTTCGTACTTCGCCGTCCCATCCTCATTGGTAAAGCCCGGCATACCCATCCTATTGGCCAGCTGCACCAGCACCGTCTGGAAGCCGCGCACATCGCGATCAGGCTCTATCACAGGCCAACGAATGGCATCCGCCGCCGCGTCCGCCTCACAAATCGGACGGTCGAGGAGCGAGATGCAATCATGCCGCTCCAGATAGGTCGTGTCGGGCAGCACGAGGTCCGCATAGGCCACCATTTCCGAGGAATAGGCATCAGAGTAAATCAGCTTCGGAATGACATATTCCCCTGTATCAGGGTCTGTATCCGTCAACATTTTGATCACGCCGGACGTGTTCATCGTCGAATTCCACGACATGTTCGCCATGTACATGAACAGTGCGTCAATCTTGTAGGGATCGCCGGCGTAAGCGTTCGAAATCACCATATGCATGAGGCCATGGGCGCTCATCGGGTTTTCCCAAGTGTAGGCCTTATCAATCCGCGCAGGGCTGCCGTCTTCGCGCAGGCACAAATCCTCCGGCCCCTGCACATAGCCCAAATGCGGACCATCGAGCGGCGCACCGGGCGTGACCTTGCAATGGGGCTTGGGGTGCGCGCTGACGGGCTTGGGATAGGGCGGTTTGAAGCGGAACCCGCCGGGCACTTCGACACTGCCCAGCAGGATTTGCAGGATATGCAGTGCGCGACAGGTTTGGAAGCCGTTCGAATGGGCCGAGATGCCTCGCATGGAGTGGAAGCTGACCGGGCGACCCTTCATCGTGGCGTGCTTTTCACCGCGGAAATCCGTCCAGGGCGTATCAAGCTCAAACGCCTCTTCAAACGCGACGCGCGCAATCTCACCGGCAATGGCGCGGATCTTTTCGGCCTTGATGCCACAGGTCTCTGCCACCGCCTCAGGCGCGTATTCCTCCGACATGTAACGCTCAACCAGGCGGTGCATGACGGGCGTATAGGTGATCCCTGCTTGCCGATGCGTGGCTGACAACCCGGGGCGCACACCCTTTTTATCAAACGGCGCAAGCTTGCCCGTGTTGCGGTCAATGACCTGCATCTTGCCGTCCTTATCCCGCAGGAAAAGGCCATATTCAGGTGATTTAGGGTCGTCATTGATCAGACACGGCGCATTGGTGAACTGCGCCAGATAATCCAAATCGATCTTCCCGGCCTTCAGAAGACAATGCACCATCGACAGGATGAAAAGCCCGTCCGTCCCAGGCGTGATCCCCACCCAATCATCCGCCACGGCGTTGTAGCCTGACCGGATCGGATTGACACCAATCACGCGCGCGCCGCGGCCCTTGATCTTGCCGATGCCCATCTTGATCGGGTTGCTGTCATGATCCTCGGCCACGCCAAACAGCATGAAAAGCTTGGTGTGGTCCCAATCGGGCTGACCAAACTCCCAAAACGCGCCGCCCATTGTATAGATGCCACCGGCGGCCATGTTGACCGAGCAGAACCCGCCATGGGCGGCAAAGTTCGGCGTGCCATAATTCTGGGCCCAGAAACCAGTGAACGACTGGCTCTGATCGCGCCCGGTAAAGAACGCAAGCTTGGAGGGATCTTTCTGGCGAATAGGCTCCAACCACGACACCGCGAGATCCAGCGCCTCATCCCACGAAATCTCTTCAAACTCGCCCGATCCGCGTGGCCCGACCCGCTTCAAAGGGGCGCGCAAACGTGACGGCGCATTCACCTGCATGATCCCCGCGCTGCCCTTGGCACAGAGCACACCCTGGTTCACCGGATGATCGCGATTGCCTTCGATATAGGCGACGCGCTTTTCGCCATCCTCCCCCGTCTTCATATGCACGTTGATCCCGCAGCGGCAGGCGCACATGTAGCAGGTCGTCTTGCGAATTTCGTCGGAGACTTTGGGCGAGGTATCGATTTTTGGCTGGACTGTCATCTGGCGCTTTTTTTCTCATTTTCCTGTTATGTTAAGAACATTATTCCTGCGAGCATGATTGCAGCAATGAAAATTGTCTCCGCGACGATAAGGCCGATGGCCGCAGGGCCGACCGACAGAACCTGCTTGAGGTTCGTTTTCATGCCCACCGCTGCGATTGCGATCAGCAGGAACCATCGCGAGGCCTCAGAGACCGTATCGGTGATCACCTGCGGCACCGGGATAAGCGAGCTGAACGCAGCCAGCACAAGAAACCCAATCACAAAGGTCGGTAGAATGGGCGGGCGATCCCCGGCGATGTCTGCTTGCGCAAAAGAGCGGATCAGGATCGCCGCGATCACCACGACCGGGGCCAGCATCGCCACGCGGATCAGTTTCACCAAAGTCGCAGTGTCGCCCACATTCTCATTGATCGAAAAACCAGCGCCGACCACCTGCGCCACGTCATGGATCGTGCCGCCAAGGAACACACCGCTTTCCAGGTCATTCAGATCAAGCGCTTTTACAAGGATCGGATAGGCAATCATCGCGATGGTCGATAGAAGCGTCACGCCCACCACCGTAAAAATCAGCCGCTCTTCTGAGCGTTTGTCTTGCGGGAGGATGGCCGAGATCGCCATGGCCGCCGACGCGCCGCAGATGGCCACGGACCCCGAGGTCAGGAACGCAAAACGCCATTTGCTGCCGAAAAGCCGCGCCACGGCAAAGCCGAACCCGATGGTCAGCACGACACAGCCAATCACCAACACAAGCAATTCCCACCCGAGCCCGGTCAGCATCGACGC
>JBCCDT010000001.1:0-74778 GCA_039030635.1 Pseudomonadota bacterium | reverse complement strand
TGAGCCGGAGATGTACTGCCCCATGCTCAGAAGGCCGTATTTGTTGGGATGCAAGTTCAGGTTCACGCCGCCCGCAAAGGCCATGTCCGTGCGCCCCAAGGCGAGATCAGCACAGGCCAGATGAAGCGCCGTGAGAGAGCTCGAACACATGGTGTCGATGGCCATGGATGGCCCGTTCAAGTTGAAGGCATAAGAGACACGGTTCGCTATGCCCGCATAGTAGCTTGCCGTGTTCGATCCCGGCGGTTGCTCTGCGCCAAAGAGCTGATATTCGCCATACATGACGCCCGCATAGACACCGATTTGAGCACCGTCTTCGCCGTGGCTCTGCGCCTGGAAATCTGACCGCGTGTACCCTGCATCTTCCATGGCCATCCAAGCGTGCTCCAGGAAGAGACGCTCTTGAGGGTCCATCGCTTCTGCCGCACTTGGAGAGATGTTGAAAAAGAGCGGATCAAAGGCCGCAACATCATCAATGAAACCGCCCCACTTGGAATAGTGGCCATCCAAACGCGACCGATCTTCGGTGAAATAGTTTTGCCAATCCCAACGGTCTTTGGGGATTTCCGTGATGCAATCGCGCCCGTTCTTAAGATTTTCCCAAAAGGCGGCGATGTCATAGGCTTGTGGATACCGACCCGAAAGGCCGATGATCGCGATGTCGGTTCTGCGATGGTCTGAGCGGGCGGGACGCTGCGCCCCGATCGCATGCTTGATGTCTTTGGCGTCCGATGCGCGGGTGTTGCGCATCGCGTCTCTGTGGTTTTGCTTAAAGTAATCTATGAGGTCCCGCAGGGTTTCGTACTCAAAGAACAAGGTTTTCGGCAACGTGCCAAATCTGGCTTCCAGCTTGGAGGTCAGCTCCAAAACCATATGAGAATCGATGCCGTAATGCTCAAACGGCTCATCCATATCGATCTCATCCGGGGCACAGTCCAGGCTGTCTGCCAGAAGTGCTTTGAAATATGCGGCTTCCGTCGGTGCCTCAGGTGTGTCGGCGTGGTGGTCACCCAGGTTTGGCTTTGGCAGGGTCCGCATGGAAAACCCTTTGATCTGTGCAACGACGATGCCGTTTTCGTCGATCAGATCGATATCAAGCTTTTGAACGTCGCTCATGGGTGTGTCCGCCGCGCGGCGATCCAGGGTGACCCACACCGTTTGCGGCACAGGCGCAAAGACAGACACCTCTTCGATGGCAAATGGCAGCATCAGACCCGCGTCGTCGCGGCCCGGTGACAGACTAAAACCGATTGCGGCTTGAAGGGCTGCATCGAAAAGACCTGGATCCATGTCGATTGCGCCCGCAGCGAACGTATCCTGGGTCATGCGATTGAGCTGCGCGACCACGCGATGCGCATCAGGTTTCAGTCCGACCAGGCATTGATGGCTTGGGCCATAGGTCAGACCGGATTGGTTGAAGATTGGATAGATCTGATCGGCCGTCACCCAGTCGGCCGACTGGTCTGCGCGCTGTGGCTCAGGCCAGTCAGGCCGTTGCGGTGGCGCAAGACGCGCGGATTGAAAACGTGCATTTCCTTTGCAGAAAATCGTGGCGTCTGCATCCCCATCCAGGATCGTAAAACTGGCGTGCTCTTTGTGGGTCTGAACCCTGATTTCAAGGGTTTTGGCCGCGTTGATCTGGGCGGGGGCCACCCACATCACATCCCTCAGCGTGATCGCGTCTGTGGGCGATAACCCAAACGCCTGATGCACCGCAGAGCGTGCGATTTGCAGGTAGACAACGCCGGGTAAAACTTGCTGACCCGCAACAATGTGATCGCGCAAAAAGGGTTCATTGCCCGTCAGTTTCAGCGCGAAGGTCGACGTGTCACCCGAGGTCGCCGTAAGCGCGGGCATCGGCAGGATTTCAGCTTTGGGCGGGAGGGCGTTTTGCCCTGCATCGTCAAACCAAATGCGCTCGGTTTGAAACTGAGTGCCTGGCAACGGTATCCGGCGCGGCGCATCCTGTTGGTGGAGGTCTGCCCAATTGACCGGCTGCCCCTTGGCCCATGCCTCTGCCACGGCTGAAAGATCATCGCGACTGGGTGTTAGAACATCAGTTTTTCCGCCGCGCACAACCCGTCCTGTCGCGCAACCTGCACATGTTCCGTTGGCAATGGACTGGAGACGGTCCAGCAGGTCTTCAACGGAGCTTGCAACAAATGCGGCGCGGTGCGGCATCGCATTGCGCCCAAGCTGCAACGTGAAGGCTATATCGCACAGCGGAGGCAGGTCTGCGGGCGATGGCCCAGACCGCAGATCCAGTTCATCGCATACATCCCGTAAGGATTGCGCGCGTTGCAAAATGCGCGCTGGCACATCCCGGTTGAGCTTGTCTTCCAGCGACCGAAGCAGATGTTGACGCAGGATCGGGTCCACCCCCAGATCATCGAACAGGCTGTCGAGGTCTACTTCGCCTTCGGGAACGTCCAGCACATCCGCCAAGGCGCGCGTCAGGACATGGGGATCTACGTCCAGAGGCGCAGTTTCCTGCGCAGAGAAATGATCGAACAAAGCTTGCGCATTTGCGCGCAGCCCGGCGTCTGTCCGTGCCGAGATTGGGAATACCTGCGGTCCGGACGATGGTTTTACGCGCAGGGGTGGGGCGTACTCTTCCATCACCACATGGGCGTTTACACCACCAAACCCGAAAGAGCTTACGCCCGCGCGTAGAGGTGCGAGGGTTTGATCCTCCAGCCGTGCCGGCTCCCACGGCTTGGCCTGATCAATGAGGTAAAATGGGCTGCCATTTAGACGCAAATACGGGTTCACCTCTTGGGCGTGCAAGTTTGGGGCGAGCGTTCTTGCCTTCATTTGCAAAAGAACCTTAAGGACGCCAGCAATTCCGGCGGCCAACTCCAGGTGCCCTATATTCGTTTTCACCGCGCCCAAGGCGCAATAGGGGGCGGCCTCGTGCGGACCATCTGATAGTCGTTCAAAGGCGGATTTCAGGCCATCAATCTCAATGGGGTCGCCGAGTTCCGTCCCGGTTCCGTGGGTTTCGATAAAACTGATCGACGTGGGATCGATCTTTGCGCGGCGTATCGCGGTTTCAACGAGACTGGCCTGCGCCTTTGGATTGGGCGCCGTCAGCGAATTGGCCTTTCCCCCGTGGTTTTCAGCAGAGCCCCGGATCAAAGCGTAAATGGTGTCCCCGTCGCGCAGAGCAGCGCTGAGCTTGCGGATAAACACCATGCCCACGCCCTCACCACGGGCATAGCCATTGGCGTGTCGTGAAAACGTTTTGCTGCGCCCGTCGGGGCTCAACATGCCCGCGCGCGCAAAGCTGACATGCGTCTCAGGGCTCAAAATCAAATTGATCCCGCCAACAATCGCTTGCTCGCAATCGCCCACCTGGATCGCGGTGATCCCGCGATGCAACGCGACCAGAGCACTTGAACACGCGGTTTCGACCGGTTCACTCGGGCCGTGCAGATCCAGCAGGTAACTTATCCGGTTCGGCCCGACGGACCCAACGGCGCCGGTTGAACTATAGCTGTCAATGGCGGCACCGCTCTTGGCGAGGAGATCACCGTACCCGCTCGGAGCGGTGCCAAGGATGACGGCTGTCGCGCTCCCGGCAAGGCTTTCTGGCGCGTGGCCTGCATTTTCCAAAGCGCGCCAGACATACTCCATCGCCAGTCTTTGAGCGGGATCCATCTGCACCGCTTCGCGCCGAGAAATACCAAAGTGACGGGCGTCAAACTGATCTATGCAGTCGATGAATGCGCCCCATTTCGCAATCCCTTCGCCGGTCTCCATCTCGCGCCAGTCCCAGCGATCGGCAGGGATTTCTGAGACCGCATCAACGCCGTTCAGAAGGTTTTGCCAAAACTGGTTTAGGTCGCGCGCTTTGGGAAACCGCCCGCTCATCCCGACGATCACGATGGGATCGTCGCCCGCTTCCGGTGTGTGCGGTGTTGGCCGTGCGGGTGACGCGTCTTCAACGGTCTCATGGGTCGCAAAACGATCTGGATATTCCTGTGACAACCACGCGGCCAACGCGCCAATCGTGCCAAACTCAAAGAAAACCGTCGGCGTGATATCAATCTTCAGCGCGTCGTTTAGGTGGTTTGAAAACTCTGTCAGCGTAATGGAGTCAAACCCCAGATCAGACCATTCTGCCTCCGGATCCAGATCAGAGCGCGCAAACCCCATGCGATCCATCACATGCTGCATCAGATGCTCTTCGGCATCTTGGCGGCGACCGGGCTGTGCGTCCGGGTCTGTCTTGGCCTGCGGTGGGGGGGCCTCAGACGCAGAGGGGTGACGGGTCGGGTTGAGCCACTCTTGAAGGCGATGCGCCTCTCCCACCATGACCAATTGCTGAGGCGCGCCGCTTATCATCGCGGCTTCCAAAAGGTCCAGCGCCGCGTCTGTGTCGAGAACACCCAGACCGGTCGATTTGCGCATCATGTCGCGCGCATGATCTTGCATTTGCATGCCGCCGTCTCGCCAGGGTGGCCATGCCACATTCACGCTCGCGCCATATCGGGCTTGGGCTGCGACACGGCTGTTTCGATGCGCGGCAAACGCATCAAGAAACCCATTTGCGGCGGCGTAATCTGTTTGCCCGGCACTTCCCCAAATGCTGGACGCAGATCCAAAGGTGACAAACGCGTCGAGATCCAGATCCGCCGTGGCGGCGTCTAGGTTGAGTGTACCTTGCACTTTGGGGGCGAGGACCTGGGCAAAGTCATCAGGGTGTTTCTGCGCAATGAATTGGTCCTGCAAAACCCCCGCTGTGTGGAAAACAGCATTCAGGCGTCCGTGGGCGCGGATAACATCCCGCACGGCAGTTTGCACATGTGCCGGGTCGGTCACGTCAAGCTCTTGCACGTCCGCGATGCCGCGCAAATCGGTAGGCACACCTGTATCGGCATTGCGCACGCCCAGCACGATCTTGGCAAGCGGTGCGTGGGCATGAATACGCATCGCCAAATGCCGCGCGATCGCGCCCCGACCACCGGTGATCAGGTACACACCATTGTTCTTCCAAGGCGTTTCCACAGCGTTGGTTGATTGCGTCACCCATCGACGGCTGTGCAAACGATCATCGCTCAAACGGAGGTGATGCTCAGGCTGCGCTGCGGCGGTTTGCAAGGCGTCCGCGATCTGTTGGGCGGTGCATTCCGGCGCAATCTCGATCAGCTGTGCCTTAAAGACCTGACTTTCTTTGTTGGCAGAGGCGATAAGCCCTGCCAAACCCGACAGAAGATGACCCTCAAGCTCTGCGGTTGCAGGGACAATCAGCTGTAGGGGCGAGGCTGCCCGATCTGCTGCGGTGAGCGCTGTCTTGAACGCGTCGAAAACCTGCAGAGCTGCTTCTAGGTATGTTTGCGAGGCTTCATGGCCGGTCGCAACGGGGTCGACTGGGCAATCAAGCGCCTGGGACAGAGCATCAATGTCAAACGCGGAACTGACCAGAACCCGCGCTGGGTGGGCTTTTTTTGTTGTATCAATGCTGTGCCAGGACGGTGTTGCGCGTAAAACCGCGTCGGTCTGGCTTGGGTCGGCAAGGGGGCGGCTAAGGAACCCTCGCAGCTGCGCAACCGGCTTGCCCGCATCAGACAGGATATCCAGATCAACCTTGGTTTCGCCAGCACGTCGCAACCAAACAAAACAGTTTTGCGGGATGGGCGCGCGCTGCGAAAAACTCTCTAGTGCAAAGGGCAGGGCCGCCCCGGTGTCGCCGTCTTGGGGGACCAATCCAAGGCAAGCCTGTAGGGCGCTGTCGATCAATCCAGGCACCAGAGCAGAGATGCCAAAGCTCGGGTCGGAGGGAAGATCTATCTTGGCCAACGCCTGACCGGTGGAGGATCGATGCAGGGTTTGAATGCCTTGGTGGCTGCGGCCATACTCCAAACCAAATGCGCGAAACTCTGTGTAAACGGTGTCGTGATCCAGTGCCGAGCGATCCATGCTGTTTCGTATGGCGTCCAGATCGACAACGTCTTGATCCACTTGGAACACAGCGCGCGTGATAGACCCCTGACATAAAAGCGCATTGCCGTTTGAGGCATGCAGGATTTTGAAGCCATGCGTTCCGTTGGGCTTGGCTGCAAAAGCAATCTCAAGTGTTTGCGGACCGTCCGCGACGATCAGCGGTTGGACCCATGTCACCTTCTGCAAAACCATTGGATCAGCGCCGGTTGACGTATCAAACTGTTCAAAACCCGCCCGCGCGATTTCTAGGTAAGCCGCCCCTGGTAAGGTGGCTTGTCCGTTCACCTTGTGATCTCGAAGACAGGCTTCCGCACCCGTCAATGTCAAACGAAAGCGCGTGTCGTCACCGGTCTTTTGCAACGCCAAACCGGCAGGCCCGTTTGCCTTGCTTCGGCGTTCTTCTGGCGTTGTGGCCTGCGCATTGGGGATCCAACAGCGTCGCTGCTCAAACGGGTAGGTCGGAAGCGCGATGCGCCTGAGGTCACGACCCTTGGAAAGCGGCGCTAGGTCCATCACCTCACCCGTGGCCCAGGCTTCGGCCCATGTCTGCAGGTTGTCTGCATCGGGTAAGGTTGCAACGGCGGATCTGCGCCGCGTCTTCACTGTTCCAAACACCACCAGATCAGATGGCGCGCCTTCGACGATACCCTTCAAGGTTTCGACCAATTGCGGCACGTCTTTTGCGACAAAAGCCAAGCGCGCGGTGAGATGGTCACGCCCGCATTGCAAGGTATATGCAAGATCGGCCAAGCGTTCTGTGGCACCTGCCTTGCCTTGCAGATGCGTAAGCAGGTCCTTGGTTACGACGGCCAACCGTTCTTCTGTTCTGGCGGACAAGCAGATGAGTTCCGGCGTGTCTTCCGGGCGGCGCTCATCTTGCGGCGTGATGTATTCCTCGATCACCACATGGGCGTTGGAGCCGCCCGCCCCGAAAGAGCTCACGCCCGCGCGTCGCGGCAACTCGGCCCCCTGAACCGTTTGGCGCGGCCAGGGCTTAAGGTTATGTGTGATGAAAAACGGGGACCCCGTGAGATCAATCATGGGGTTTTGATCGCTGGCGTGCAGGGTTGGGAAATACTGCCCCGTGCGCGCAGACATAACCGCTTTGAAAAGCCCGGCAATTCCAGCAGCGGTTTCGGCATGTCCGATATTTGTCTTGATCGACCCGATGCCACACTCAATGCCACACCTGTCTGTCGCCACGTCGGTAGACGCCTCTTCATGCAATCTCGCGAACGCCATTTTGAGGCCGTTGACCTCAATCGGGTCCCCCAATTCTGTTCCCGTCCCGTGGCATTCTATGAAACCAACACGCTCTGGCTGTCCCCCCGCCAATCTGTGGGCGTCCACGATCAACTGGGCTTGCGCATTCGGATTGGGCGCAGTCAAAGACGTGGATTGCCCGCCGTGATTTTCAGCAGACCCTCGGATAACGGCCAGAATGCGATCCCCGTCCCGCTCTGCCGCGCTGAGCCGTTTGAGCAGCACCGTTCCCACGCCGTCACCGCGCACATACCCGTTGGCATCGCGGGAGAATGTCTTGCAGCGCCCATCTTCGCAAATCATGCCGACCTTGGAATACATGATATGCATGTCCGGGGTGATCATCAGGTTGGCACCGCCCGCCAACGCCATCTCGCACCCTTCATGTTGCAGGCTTAGGGCCGCGCGGTGCACGGCAATCAGTGAACTGGAACAGGCGGTATCAATGACTTGGCTGGGTCCCGTAACACCCAGCATGAAAGACAGCCGGTTCGGGCAGAACATATGCCCAAGGCTGGTGAGGTGCAGCGCTTCTATCGCGCCAGAGGCATCAATCAGATGCGCGTAATCCTGCAGGTTGACCGCGGCGAAAACGCCCACTTTCCGCCCCGCAAGGGACCCCGCCGCATACCCGCACTGCGACAGCGCGCGATACGCAGACTGAATGAAAAGGCGGTGTTGCGGATCCATCATCTGCGCCTCACGGGGCGACAGATCAAAGTAGAGAGGATCAAACTTGTCGATATCCGGCGCAAATCCACCGAACTTTACCTTGGTGAACTCGCCGTCTTTGGGGTCGCCATAAACGTCTCGCCAATTCCAACGATCGCTCGGCACCTCTGAGATGCAGTCTGTGCCCGCCTCTAAATGAGAGAGCAAACTGTCCAAATCCGGGCTGTCCGCGAAAAGACCGTCCATGGCCAGAATGGCAATCGGCTCATAGCTGGTGGCGGGCGCGGCTTTTTCGGGTTTTGCGGTGGTTTGCGGGGGGGGTGGCATGCCGCGCGTGGCCTGCAACATCGCTTGCGCCTTGGCGGAGCGTTTGTTGTGAGACGTTCCGCGGTCTTGCTTGCGTGTCGGTTCAGGGGTTTCGGTAACACCGCTTTGAACACTGGGTTTCGCCGCGCCGCCATAGCGCTCTTGCAAAAGTTCAGCCAAGCCTTTTGCATCGCGCGCCTCAAAGAAAACAGTCGGTGCAATCGATGTGCCCAACAGATCGGACATGCGCTTCATGATTTCGGTGACGATGATCGAATCCACGCCAAATCGCGACAGCGCCATTGAGGTATCAAACCGTTCCGCCGGTATCTTGAGGCAATCGGCGATCACGTCGCCCACCTGATCAACAAAGGGCGTGTCAGGTTTCATCCAACATCTCGCGATAGTATCGTGCTGTTTGAATGTATTTCCAAAAATCCACTTCCCAGCTGTGGCGGCGCGATGAGACAAAGTAATCCTGCCCCAAATCAGGCGTATCTGCGAGCTTTGCGTTCAGAAACTTCCGATAGCCGAGACTGTCGGTGGCAAGGGCTTTGAGGTAGCTGCGCACAAATTGGCCTTGCAAACGCATCCCATCGCCCAAACCGGCTGCGGCGTTCACAAAACCAAAGAAGAAGAGATTGTCCAAATTGCGTGGCACGATGTGCATGAAGAGATCAGGGATGTCACCCGACCATTCCAGCATCGCGGGATCAAGGAAAGGAAACTCCCTGTCATATCCGGTGGCATAGAGGATGAGGTCTATCTCTGCCCGCGCGCCATTGTGAAAGTGCACGGTTTTCTGATCAAAACGATCAATGTCGCCCACGGGCTGAATGTCACCGTGCCCGATGTGATAGAGGATCTGCGAATTCATGATCGGATGGGCTGCGTCTAACGGGTGATCCGGTGCGGGCAATCCATAATCCGTGCCGTCAAATCCTGCCGTCTTGAAAAGATCCTGAATGTGCTGCGTGGTCTCTTCTTTTGATGAGAACTCCGCACCCAGTTGCAACATCCATTGCGGCGTGGGTTGACCGGCGATGAACTTGGGAAAGTAGTGGTAACCGCGCCGCGTGCTGTGGTGGACGCTGGTTGCATGATGCACTGCGTCAACTGCCACGTCGCAACCGGAATTGCCCGCACCGACCACCAAAACGCGCTTGCCTGCAATTTGACCCGGCGATTTGTAGTCTGCCGTGTGCAGCACCTCACCGGTAAAATGACCTGGATAGGCCGGTTGAGGGTAGTGCGGAACACGCTGCGCACCGTTACACACCGCAACCATATTGTAGCGTTTGGTGTCCCCTGTTGAAAGTTCAACCAACCAGCCATCGCCGTCCGGCTCCAGCCATGTCACGGCAGTGTTGAAATGCGCATGGTCATACACCCCAAACTCACGCGCGTAAGACCTGATATAGGCCAGCATCAACTTGTGGTTTGGATACACTGGATAGTCATCTGGCATCGGAAAATCCGGCACCTGCGTGTTAAATTTCGGAGAGATGAGATGCAGTGACGGATAGGTTCGCCCGCTATCTGCGGTGCTGTTCCAAACGCCGCCCAGATCACTTTCCGTTTCATAGAGATCGTAAGGCACCCCCCCTTCGGACAGCTCGCGCCCCAAGCCGATGCCCATGGGGCCGCCCCCAATGATGCAAACGGATATGCCATGGGCCGCCCAATCCATCAGTGTGTCACCTCATCGAGATCTATGTCGTCGCAGGCAAATCCAACCGCGCAGGACAGATCGTTCAAAACGGCGATCGTCCGGCCCTGTTCGTCATAGAGGCTGATGTCGTAATCGGCGAATTCATCTGTCCCATCAGACCGCAGCGACCCCGCGAATGTCACAGAGTGCGGCAAGTCATTCAAAAGCGCGACATACCCAAGTGACGCAGGCGAGGCACTTTGGTGATGTTCAAGGTGAATATGCTGGCTCACGGCGTGCCAAAGGCTGTCCAAAATGCCGCTTAGGCCGGTTTGACCCACCGCGACGGTTCCCATGAACCCCGTCCGATTGCCAAAGAAATCCTCAACCCCGTCGAGCTTCGGCATGGGGCGCATGCCAGCTCTCAGACGCGGCAGACGCACCGTCTCGGGCTGATCGCGCAAGAGCTCGGAAGGGCTGCCCAACCAGGCCGCTTCTTTCAGCGTTTCATCCCGGCAAAACGCAAATCCGACGCGTCCGAGATCTCGGACGTGCAGCTGATCTGCAGGGTCGAACCCTGCGCCCCAGATCACATTGGTCAAAGCGTGCCCGTTCGTGTGCTCCAGCGCTTTGGTGACCAAATGCAACCCGCCTGTCGGATCGTGACTGGCGCTGGGCTCCGTGTGGGGTTCTGGCGTTTCCACGGCCGGGTGCCTCGCATCAATCCAGCACCGTTCCTTTGCAAAAATCGTTCCGGGCAAACTGACACGCCGCGTGCCGCTGGGCCAAAGCGTGGTCCAATCCAAGTTGGTCCCCTTGCAGAATGCCTCGGCCAGAGCGGTCAGATCGCCGCGCTGTTGGGTCTGAATGGGGTGCAGGTTTTCGGTGGGCTCTGCGTCGCAAATGCCGTGATGCGCAACGCCAAGCCCATCGGCGAAGCGGGCGAGTTGTTTCGATGCGTCGTCTTTGTTTTTCGCAACAAACGCCAAGCGGTGCGCGAAAGGATGACGCCCTGTGAGCAACGTCTTTGAGATCTCGGCGAAGCTCTGATCAGTCGCCGCTTGGGACCGCAAATGCGCCTTTAGACGTGCAGCCATGGCGATCAGGCTTTCCTTGGTTTTCGCACTCAAGGCGATCAGCTGCGGGTCGTCTGTCTCCGCTGGCGGAACCTGTGTCTCAGGACCATCAGAGATCACCATCGCCGCGTTCGTTCCGCTGATGCCAAACGCACTGACAGAGCCAATGCGCGCACGCTCTTTGTGTCTTGGCCAGGCTTTGACAGAGGAATTCAGGAAAATCGGGCCATTTTGCCAATCCACATGACCATTGGGTTCTGCGCAATGCAGACTGGGCGGGATCTGTTCTGCGCGCATGGCTTGAAGCATGGCGATCACACTGACCAGACCGGAGGCCGCGAATGTGTGTCCAAAATTGCTCTTTGTCGATGTCACCGCCGTGTTTTGTTGGGGCACATAGCCTCGGAACACATCCTGGAGCGCGTGGGCTTCGACCATATCGCCCAATTCTGTCCCCGTGCCGTGTGATACCACCCAGTCGACATCTTGAGCCGCCACTTTGGCGTCCTCAAACAAGTCCGTCAGAAGAGCCGTCTGCGCCGCGCCACTGGGCGCGGTGATCCCGTTCGTGCGCCCGTCATAGTTTGTGCCGCTCGCTTTGATCACACCATGAATTGGATCGCCATCTGCCAGCGCTTTGTGCAGGGGTTTCAGAACGAGAACCGCCACGGCCTCTCCGGGAACCATGCCATTGGCCCGCTTGTCAAAAGCATGACATTTGCCATCGGGAGAGAGCATGCCGGCCTGGCTCATCCCAACATATGCCTCCGGGGCGACCATCAGATTGACGCCCGCCGCAAGGGCAATGTCGCACTCATTCAGACGCAACGCCTGACAGGCCATATGCGCGGCCACCAAACCGGAGGAACAGGCCGTGTTGATCGCCTGGGCAGGTCCGTTGAAATCCAGGAAATACGCCAGACGAGACGCCAAAACACCGTTATGCGCCCCGGTCAGGCTGATCTGATCAACGCGCCTTTGATAATCGCTGCCTTCTTCGACGCCGACAAAGCTTCCGATGCGTTGGGTCTTCAATTGCTCTGGCCCGAGTGCGGCATCTTCCAACGCATGCCACGCTTCTTGCAGCAGGTGACGCTGACGCGGGTCCATCCGCTCCGCCTCCAACGGCGAAATCTCAAAGAAAAGCGGATCAAATTCGGCCAGGCCCGGGATCTGGCCGCACCATTTGCTGACGCTTTTGCCCGGCTCATAAATCTGTCGCCAATCAAACCGATCCGGATCGATCTCTGTGACGGCGTTTTTGCCCTGCGCGAGGATGTCCCACATCTCATCCACATCGCGGGCCATCGGGAACCGGCCGCTCATCCCAATGATCGCGACGGACCGGCGATCGACGTCGATGCCTGTCGGCATGATCGTGGCGGCTCTCGTTGCGACGATCCCGGTTTCCTCAAAATGGCGTGAGAGTTTGCGCAAGGTCGCATGGCTGAAAAACACGGACGGCGGAACGGTTTGGCCCAGCTCCGCAGTGAGCAGTTTTGCGAATTCGTTCAATGTGATCGATTCAAAGCCGAGGTCAGCCAGGTTTTTATCCAAGGCAATGTCTTTGGGCGCCATTTTAAGAAGCTGACCCGCCGCGCAACGTAGCCGCCACGTCAAATCGCCTGATGTGTCATTTGATGGCTGAGGTTGGGTCGCCACCGGCTTTGATGCCTCCGCGTCAGGACGCCGCATAGACGTCTCAACCAACACCCGCGATTGCCCTGACGCTAAGATACCGTCCAACGCCGTCATCGCATCCCGGTCTGAAATGCCACTTTGGCGGCTGGTCGCCAGATAAAGCTGATGGGCATCTGCATCCGGCAGGGTTGAGACCTGCCACAAGGGCCACTCGATGGCACAAAGTCGTGGATACTCCTGTGCAAGTGCGCTTTGGAACCGATTGGCAAAGGCATAGTCCAACGATCCCATATCGCCGTAAACCGCCGATGACGACGAATAGCAGCACAGAAAGTCCAGGTCTTGTTCGCGCAGCAAATCCAGCAACGCGACCGTTCCGGTATGCTTTGCCGACAGCGTCGCCTCAAAGCCGTCCAGAGTGGCGTTTTCAATGGGGGCAGCGCCAGACTGACCCGCAAGGTGAAACACACCGTCAAGGCGCCCCTGTTTTTGTAGCAGGGTTTGATAGGCCGCCTTCAGCGAGGCAACATCCGTCACCGACGCTTGAAGGTCGTGGATTTCACAGGTCAACTGACCAAGTTCATCTTTGGCAGATTTGTCCATGGTCCGCCGCGACGACACGAAAAGGGTGCGCGCACCTCGTGACGCCAGGTATTTGCAAGTGGCGCGGCCCAACTCACCCGTCCCGCCCAGGACCCAATAAACGCCGTCTTTCCGAACAGGGCACGACACCGAGCCTCGCAGATCAAGCGCGGTCTGAGACAGAACCTGCCGCTCACCCATACGGTAGCGCACGCTTTTTCCTGCATCGGCCAACGTGTCGAGCACGCTTTGATGCAGCAGATCCTCCCAAGGCAGATCGCCACCAAAACTTGACACCACAAAGGTATTGGGCATCACCTTGCCCAAAGACCGTGCGAGCGCAATCGTTGCATCCAGAACAGCATAGCGTTCGGGATCCTCGGCCAAGCCAACAAACCGCAAGCTATGCGGCGCAACAGGCGCTGAAACGCACGCTTGGATGACCTCCAAGATTTGGGGCAAGTCGGGCAAGACATGTCCTGATGCGGGGCGCAGGCAAAAGAGGATGTCGGCCCCGGCGCCATTTTCTTGGATCTGTTGAGTGATTTTTCCGAGGTCTTTTGCAATGACGGTCTCATGCCCGGGCACCGCAGCCGATGGATCGGTGCCAAGTATCAGTGCGGGCCTGCGATCTCCCAATTTGGTCGTGACGGGTTCCCGCGCGGTCGCCACCCACTGTTCCACGGCAAAGGAAACGGTCGCGGTGGCCGCAGGCTGCGCGACAGGCGGCAGTTTAGGCCGCAGGTCAACCCAATGCCGCGTGCGCGCGAATGGATAGGTTGGCAAGGCAACGCGCCTGGCCGATGCATCGTGACCCAAGGTGGCCCAGTCTAGATCCATCCCGCGCACCCAAGCGGCCAGAGCTTTGTCCGTCTGTCCATGTGCGATCCACTCTGCGGCCTGCGCTTGATCGGTCGTGCGCGTGGCATGTGGATCGTCCGGCCTGTCTGCAACCTCTCCGACATGCAGGCGCGGCACCGTTTGGCCGCTGCCCATCGCATCAAGCAGGTCGCAAGCGTCCGGCAAATCCCGCGCGACACATGCAAGCCGGTGCTCCATCACGGCGCGACCCACGCTTAGGGTATGCGCAACATCGCGAAGCCGAAGGTTTGATGCGTTGCGCCGCAAGAAGCTTGCCAGGTTCGACGCGCTTTGCCGAAGCGCCGATGCCGTTTTCGCCGACAAAAGCAAAACAGCCTCACGATCATCGAGGGTGGCCATTGGCGCATCACCCAAATGCTCGGTGAGCACAAGATGCGCGTTCGATCCACCCACACCAAAGCTGCTGACCGCCGCCGCGCGTGGGACGGCATGCCCCGTTTTATCGATGACCCGTGGCCAATCCCGGCTGATGGTCGCAAGAGAGAAAGGCGCGTCATCCAAGGCGAGGTAGGGGTTGGGTGTTTTCAAATGAGGGTTGCCGGGGATGCGCCCGTGCTTGAACATCTGAAGGACCTTGATCACAGCGGAGGCACCTGCGGCGGCTTCGGTATGGCCAATATTTGTTTTGAGAGACCCAATGGGAATTTCGACATCATCGGAGAGAACGCCCAAACCCTCAAACGCGGCCTTCAATCCGTTGATCTCAACCGGATCGCCCAAAACGGTGCCCGTGCCATGGGCTTCGATATAGCCCAAAGCGCGCGGATCGATCCCTGAGCTGCGGTGAACATCCGTGATCAGCTCCGCCTGAGCGGCGGCATTGGGCGCGGTTGGCGCGGATGCGCGTCCTCCATGGTTTTCACCGCTGGCCCGGATCACCCCCAGAATGCGATCCCCGTCCCGCTGTGCGGTATCAAGGGGTTTCAGCACAAGCATGGCGGCGCCCTCACTGCGCACATACCCGTTCGCCCTGTCATCAAAGGTCATGCATCTGCCGGTTGGGCTGAGCATACCCGCTTTCGCAGAGGCCAAGGTGATGCGGGGTGACGCCATAACATGCACCCCGCCCGCCAAAGCCAGAGTGCACGTGCCCATACGCAGGCTTTCGATCGCCCGGTGGATGGCAATCAGTGAGGACGAACAGGCCGTATCAATCGTCTCGCTGGGGCCGCGCAAGTTCAAAAAGTAGGACAGACGGTTTGCGATCAGGAAGGAAAACGGCTCCGCTGCGCTTGATAGCTGTTCCTGCGCCCGAGCCTCCGCCAAGAGATCCGCATAGTCACGGGTTGCGACCCCGGCAAAGACGCCTGTTTTGCTGCCTGACAAAGATGTGGGCGCAATGGCTGCGTTTTCCAAAGCCGACCAGGCGGTTTCCAATGTCAGCCGAAGCTGCGGATCAAGCACCTCAGCTTCTGCAGGTGAGATCCCAAAAAACGCGTGATCAAAGCAGTCCGCATCTGCAACAAATCCGCCCCACTTTGCGGCCTGCAACGCCGGATCGTTTTCATCCAAATGCGCGCGCCAATCCCATCGGGTGCTCGGCACCTCGCTGATCACGTCAGCCATCGCATCTATGGTGTCCCACAACGCGTCGACATCAGGCGCGCCCGGCAGCTTGGCCGCCATGCCGACGACCGCGATCTCACAAAGAGGCGCGGCGGTTTCGCGCGTGATCGGAGCGATGGGCGCAGTTGGCATTGGCGTTTCTACCTCGGTGGCAGCAACGGTGGCAGCAACGTTGTGATGCGTGGTCAGGTGATCGGCCAAACTGGCCAAGTCCGGAATTTCAAAGAACAGCGTCGGCATAATCGTCAGGCCGAACTCGGTGTTCAGCGCATTGGCCAGCTCTGTAAAGCTTATGGAATCAAAGCCGTAATCCGACAGATCCTTTTCCATTTGAACCTTGTGCTCAGGGATGTGCTGAACCTTCGAGACCAATGATTTCAACCGATGTGCAAGCGTTTTGGGCACCGGCGGAGCCTTTGCCGGCGTATTCACGGGTGCCGGCCCATCACTGGTGGGATAGCGGAACGAAAAAAGCTTATCGCGCAGTTCTTTCGCGTCACCATAGGCCACCATGACATTTGCGCGCTCAGTGCCGAGCGCCAGATCCAAGGCGCGAAGTCCTTCATCCGTCGGCATGGGCTGCATGCCAGTGCCCGTTCGCATCAACGCTTCTTGGGCCGCACCCATTTTCATGCCGCCGTCTTGCCAAAGCGGCCAGGCAATGGACAGGCTCAGACCCGTTCTGCGCCCAAGGCGTTCCTCCGCCCGGCGCCAATTGGCATAGCTGTCTTGATACGCGTTCGCAGCAGAATAGGCGGCTTGCCCGGCATTGCCGAGGTTCCCTGCCACGGAAGAACACAGGACAAACGCCTTCAAGGGGATGTCTTGTGTGGCCAGATCCAACGCCCTGGTGCCGAGGGTCTTGGGCGCCAAAACACGGTGCAGCGCCTCGGCGCTCATCGTTTTGAGATAACAATCCTCAAGAACGCCCGCGGCATGGATCACACCGTCAAGCTGACCTTCCTGCGAAAGGATGTCTTTGACCAACCGTTCGGTATGCAGGCTGTCGGTGACATCGCCTTGCATGTGGGTGATCTTGCCACCGTTGCTTTCGATGTCTTCGATAAAGTCCCAGTCGCGCGACCGCAGGGTGCTGCGCCCTGTCACGACAACGCGAATGCCACGCTCTACTGCGTAGTGCCGTGCAACACTCTGCCCTATGCCCCCCAGCCCACCGGTAACCCATACCACATCCCCGGGTTCAAAGACCGAGGGCGCAGTGGGCGTTTCAGTGGGCGTTTCAACAGGCGTCATGTCCGCGATGCGGCGCACCCCATGTTCGTCGTAAGAGGTGACAACGTCTGCGCCCGGTGACGTGACCGCATCGACCAACCAGTGCCGCATCTGCGCTTCAGCTTGCGTGCCTTGCACAAGGATCGCCTGCGCGTGCGAGGCGGGATGTTCCAACCTCAGGCTGCGCATGAACCCGGTCAAACCACAGAGCGGGGATGCGGCATCAATCAGCAAGATCAAGGGCTGATTGGGGGCGTTCTGCACCACGCTGAGGAGCGTCGCACACGCCTCTTCGAACGTGGTGGGCAGCTCAAAAACCGTGGCCTTTGGCACGATCGTTTGAACGTGATCCATTGGCATCCCCGCAACGGCAATCGTGACTTGGTGTTCCAACACGCTTTTGGGATGATCAAGCGGCTTTTGCGTCCAAGTTGGAGTGGACAGGGTCAACTCAGCGTTGTCCGTCGCCGGCCATTTCAGGATCAAACCCTGCAAACTTGCAATCAGGTGGCCATCGCCATCAACAAGGTCAATGTCCAGAACAACCCCGTTGGTCAGGGTCGATTGCGCCTTGGCTTTGCGCGCGTAGGCGAGTGCATGTTCAGGGGCGTCCTCTCTCCGATGCAGAACAAAGCGATCCAAGCCAAAAGGCATCGGAAGATCCGGGCTCGTGCGGTGTTGCTGAACCCAGATCACACCGGCGAGGATTGCATTGTTGATCAATGGTACGGTGCGGCGCTCAGCGGGTGCCGCGATGGTCGCCAAGGCGTGATCACCGTTTTGCGCCAAAGACGTGATGCGCATCAACGAGGGGCCATGGGTGCCCTGCAAAATGGCATGACATTGATCGCGCGATAGCGTGTCTGACAGCGGTTGGGAAAGCTCTTGCAAGTTGAGCGGTGCAGGCCGTGTGATCGACGTTTGGTCGCGATTGGCCTGACAAAAGACTGCGCGTGTTCCGTCAGCCGCATCCCCTTGCAAAAGGATCTGTTCGCCTTGGACGATTTCATCCAGCGCGGTGTCGCCATTCGGTCTGCAAAATTGCGGCCAAACCAGTTGGGTCAGGGCGACAGGCAAAGGGGCACCAGAGGTCAAATGGTCAAGCATCATTGCGACCGGAACAATGCCGGAATGCTCTTTCAAAAACGGGTCATCCACCCGCACCGCGAGCCTGTCAGACATGCGGGTTGCGCGCGGGCGTGAATGCAGCCCCTTCATCGACATGAAAGCCTCTCCCGCCTCATCCATCACGTCGATGTCTACGAGGGCAAGCGCCCCCTGCATCCGCTTGCGCGCCCACACCCAAAACCTGCGACCCGCCAAGGGCCTGTGATACACACAGTGTTCCATCGAGAATGGCAAAAGGGGCTGGGCGTCACCAGGCGTCGATGCGGTCACCATCGACATGGCCATGGTCATCTGCCACGCGGCATCCAGAATGCAGGGATCTGCGGCCGATGCATCCTGTGTCCCTGCCTTCTCAAGCATGGCCAACGCGTCATCGCTTTGCGCCCAAAGTGCTTTTACAGAGCGTAAAGTGACGCCGTGGCGGATCCCTGCGCTTTCAAACCGGTCATAAAGTGCCTCTGGCCTGATCTCATAGGATGAAAGCCGCGCGCGGATCGCCTCTAAATCCACCTTTGCAGTGGTCGCGTCTGAGCGGGTCACTCTGGCTTGAAAATGCACCTTGGTCTCGGGCGCAGAGCTCATAATTTGCAAGTTGCCATCGGTGGAATTTGGAAGGGCGATGTCCAAATCCACCGTTTCGGTCGCCACAACTGGAACGGGCCAGACCAAGTTTTCAAGCGTGCAACCACGGTCATGACCAAGCGCGGTGAGCGCTTGATCAATGTAGGCAACACCGGGCAATGTCGGGCGCCCTGATACAACGTGATCGCGCAAAATCGGATCGCTCAGGGAGAACCGACATGTTTTGGGGGAGGGGCGGCGGGGTGCCGCCAGAGGCGCATCATTCCGCCAATAGCTGTTGCGCGCAAATGGGTATCCAGGCAGGTGGCACCGGAGCCCTTCCGGACAGCTATCATAGCGATCCCAATCGATCACAGCCCCAGAAACGAAGGCTTTAGCCAGACTGTCCAAATTGGCGTCAGACGCAGGGGCCTGCGGTCTTGGGCCCGTCTGCTTTGTCCACTTGGCAGGAACGGTGTTGAAGGCGCACCAGCTCAGAGTCTCGGGGGCTTGACTGATGGATAGCGCTCGCAGCTTTTCACGCAGGTCTTGCACATCCGCAGTGATGAAGGCCGCGCGTGTCTCCAACGCGGCCCGCCCAACGCGCAAGGTGTGCGCAATATCCCGCAGGGTCAGCGCGGGCGCTTTGTCCAGCGCCGCACCCAATTCTGACGCCAGCGCGTTCAGCCCTTCGAGATCTTTGGCCGAGAGCACGATGAGGGTTTCAGCGTCTGTCGCGGGATTGGGGGCACTCGCCCTTGGTGCCGCCTCAATCACCAGATGCGCATTGGTGCCACTGTGACCAAAAGAATTGAGCGCGGCCATCAAAGGGCGATCATCCGCCCCGGACCATTCTGTCTGTTCCGCCAGGGGGAAAAACGGCGACCCCTCGAAGTCGATCAGTGGATTGAGCGTCTCAAAGTGGCGCAGCCCGGGCAGCGTTTGATGCTTCATGGACATCAGGACAGCCATCAATCCCGTGACACCAGCCGCGGCGGCGCTGTGCCCGACATGGCTTTTCGAACTGCCGATCGCGCAGCTTTGGCGGGGCAGGTCATGCGCCTTGAAGGCTTTGACCAGGGCGTTCGCCTCAACCGGGTCGCCCAGTTTTGTGCCTGTGCCATGGGTTTCAAAATAGCTGATCTGGCTCGGGTCAATGCCAAAGCGCGCATGGACGTCACGGATCAGATCGGCCTGCGCTGTGCCGCTGGGGGCCGTGATCCCATTGCTCGCCCCGTCTTGGTTCATGCCTGAGGCGCGAATGATGCCGTGTATCGGATCGCCGTCCCGAAGCGCGGTGTCGAGGGGTTTGAGCGCAACCATACCCACGGCTTCCGACATCACCATGCCATCGGCCTCTGCATCAAAACTGCGGCAGCGCCCGGAATGGGTCAACATGTCGGTCTGTGCCAGCCCGATCAGAATGTCCTGCCCCATGACAGCAAAGGCACCGCCCGCCAACGCCATGTCGCACTGGCCATAGCGCAGCGCTTCGCAGGCCTGGTGCAACGCAACGGCGGACGAAGAACAGCCCGTGTTGATCACCAAAGCGGGGCCGCGCAGATCCAGGAAATAAGACAGCCGAGAGGCGACAATTGCATCCGAGGCCCCAACGAAATTGCCTTCGACATAGCCGCTTGGCTCGCAGCCGACAAAGATGCCCGTTTGCGTGCCTGCGCAGTCCCGCGGGTTGATCCCGGCGTTTTCCAACGCGCGCCAGGCTTCTTGCAAAATCAATCGCTGATGGGGGTTCATCGACGGTGCATCACGCGGGGCGAGGTTGAAAAACAGCGGATCGAACTCGGAGCGGCTTTGCAGGATGCCACCCCATTTGCAGTAGGATTTGCCAGGCGCCGGCGTGTCGGAAACGCTGTCTGGGGAAAGGTAGCTGCTGGGAAGCTCGCTGACCGGATCAACGCCGGTGATCATGTTCTGCCAAAACGCATCAACCGACCGCGCGCCGGGGAATTGGCCTGACATCCCAATAATCGCAATCCCTTCGGTCGGGGCGCTTGAGGTGGTTGCACTGGCCTCATTCATAGCAAGTGACCGGGCACGATGGGCCTTTGGCAATTGAATGTCGTCTGCGTGTTCTGACCCTAGATAGGCCGCCAGCTGCGCCACAGTGCTGTGATCGAACAGTAAGGTTGTATTTAGCTTGAGACGAAACTGTCGTTCCAGCGCCGTGATAAATCCAACGCCCAGGATCGAATCCAAGCCGTAATCCGAAAAGGGCATGTCATTTGCAATGTCGGCTCGGTCTATCACCAATGCATCGGCGAGAGCCTCTTCAATCACATCCTCCAATTCGCCCATCTCTAACGCGCCCTTGGCATCGCCGTTCTGGGCATCCTCGTCTGTCGCGGCGTGCTCCGACGGATGGCTGCTTTCCGCCTCGGGGGTGGTTCTCGGCTCTGGCACGGCCCTACCAAACACGACACCGTCGCTTTGACCCAAAAGGATCAATTGCCCGAGGTTGTGATGGTCCTGCGCTGGACGTTGGACATTGGTGAAACCTTCCATCTCCATGACCTGCTGCCATGTATCCGGGAAGAGACCGGGGCTTCCCTCGATCCTTAGATGACGGTCCTCCGCCAAGGCCCACCCATCGATTAGTCCAAACAACAAAGACGCAGGAACGGATTTATCGCTGATGTCATTGACCATCAAAAGGCCGCCCGGGCGCAACAGCGATTTGGCATTGCGCAGCGTGTTGCGAATATCGCGCGTCGCGTGCAGAACATTGGTTCCAAAAACAACGTCATACCGGCCCGGCATCAAACCCTGGGGTGCGATGCTTTGCTCAATGTCCAGAAGGCTGAACTCCAAGAACGGTACGCGACCAAATCGTGTGCGGGCATGGTCAAAAAACGATCGCGACAGGTCCGTATACCTGTATTCCGCAATCGACGAGGACACCGAGGCCAATCTAGGCAGCAGAATGGACGTTGACCCACCTGTACCCGCGCCGATTTCAAGGATGCGCAATCGTGCCTCTGGATCCTGTTCTATCCGCTGGCGCACCACTGCATCCACGCCATCCGCCAAGACCGAGTTGAAGAAATCACAGATCGCATTGTTGCTGTAGAGCCCTTCAATTTTGTCCATCTTGCCGTCCGGGAACAAAATATCAGTAACCAAGGTTTCGCCGCGCAGGATTGCACCCAGATGGCGCAGGCAATCGCTGGCCAGCACCGCCAAAACGCGTGTCGCCGGCTCATTGCGGAATTTCTGCTGCGCGTCTTGCCACGCTTGCCAAACATCGGAACTTGGCGCGCGCGCAACCCGTAAACTGCCATCGCCCCGGCGCGCCATCCAACCTTGCGCGCAGAGAATATGCATCGCTTCATCCCACCACGGGCGATACTTTGACAGCATTCCGTGTTGGTCTGGCGCATCTGTTTGGGATTGGGCGTCAATAAAACCCGCCTCAAACAGCGCGGCATGGGTCAAACGCGCCAGCCAGGCATCCAACTCTTCCGCCAAACTGAGGGCAGGTGGGGCTTTTTGACTGGGTGATATGGCGGGAAGAGGTGGTAACCGCTGCGCAGAGAGCCCTGTCCAAGTGATGTCACCGCGAAAGGCTTCGATCGCGTCGGGGCGCGTCGTGCGCGTGATCGCAACCTGAGGCATTCCAGCGCTGATCGCCCAATCCATCGCTGCGAACGCTTGCGTGGGATCCATGGGAACAACACCGCGCTTTTCCACAAGCGCCTTCATCGCTTGCGTGACACGGGCACCGCCACCAATATCCCAGTAGCCCCAATTGATCACCGTCGCCTGACAGCGCAAGGCATGCCCCAAGTCAGACATCGCCGCATCTGCCGCCGCGCAGCCCGCCGCATATGCCGGCATGCCCGCCGGTCTTGCAAAGGACGCCATGGACGAGAACGCCACAACAAAGCCGGGTCGCTTGTCCCTCAAACACTCAGAGAGGTTTTGCACCACCTGCACCCGCGTCGCCATCACGTCGTCAAAAACGCTGTCTGTCAGGTCCGCAACCGCGCAATCATACCCCGCTAAGGCGGACACGATCACCCCGTCAATGCGACCGTAATCCTGGTGAATGCGAGCCAGGGATTTCTGCAATGACGCCTTGTCGCGCGCATCGGTTTTGACATAGTCGACAGCCTGTCCAAAACGCTCCCGGGCTTGCGCCACATCACCGTTCGGGGAAGACCGGCCAAGCCAAATGATCTTTGCGTCTGTTTGCGCAAGAACGTGGCGCGTCCACGCTTGCCCCAAGCCGCCAGCCCCGCCGATGACAACATATACCCCGCCTTCGGCATAGGTTGCCGTCTTTGGAACTTCCCATACGCCGGGGACAAGACATCGTGTGTGCCAAGCGCCTGCTTGATACAGAAAACTGACCTGCCCGGCTTGGCCGCGCACGCGTAGGGCCTTTGCCAGGTGAAGCGCGTCAGATGCCCCCAAATCTAGCGCGCGAATGTCCCAAAGAGGCACCTCTTGCGCCAGAGAGCCGGCCAAACCATGCACCGCTGCCGCGCCCATATCGGTCGCAAATGCCCCGCGCGTGATGACGGTCAGGCCAAGACTGCGCCCTTGGCAGCCGTGCCGCATCAACGACTGAGCCAGGTGGAGCAGCGCCTTTGCAGGATCGTCACCATTGGCAAACCACACAAGATGAGCCGCCTCAGGTGGCGCGGATTGCATGATCGTTTGAGCCGTTTCAAACAGGGCGTTTGGATATTCAGACAGGATCAGCCGTTTCTGATCCGCGTTTGCATCAATCACAGTCAAAGGTCGATCAGACACGTCATCAGCAGCCTGCTCACCCAACAGCCATACCGGCTTCAAAACAATGTGCGACGCGTCGCTTTGCTCGCTCATGGACGCTGGTTCAAACCAGAACCGTTGTCTCTCGAACGGATAAAGTGGAAGCCGGATGCGGCGAGGACGTGCCTCCGCTGCCATGTCTGGCCAAGCGATATCGGAGCCTGCGGTCCATGCGCGCGCCAGCGCCTCTACCGCAGCATCTTCTTCGCCCAACACCTCCGCGGACGCAGAGATGTCTTTTGACAGCGCATCAAGCCCTCTCAGCAGCGCCTCGCGCGTGCTGGCAATCACTGCGGCGCGCGACTGCAACGCCTCACGGCCTTGTTGCAGCGTAAACGCGATATCACACAACCGATCAGATCCGCGTTGCACGTGATCATGCAGCGCCTGTGCAACCCGTCGCAGCCCGTCCCAATTTCGTGCAGACACCGGGAAAATCAGGATGCGGTCTTGGTCCTCAGCGGTTGCCATCTCAGGCGGATCTGCCTCCTCGACAACTACGAACGCATTGGCCCCGCCCGCGCCGAATGAGGAGACTGTCGCGCGGCGCGGCGTGCCCTCTTTGCTGGGCCAGTCCAAGAGGCGCTGGGGCACGTGAAAAGGTGACTTGGCGAAGTCGATCCCGCCATTGGTCTGAGCGCTATGAAGCGATGGCGCAATCTGGCGCGCCTGAATTTGCAGTACGGCTTTGCTCAAACCCGCCAAACCGGCCGCCGCCTCTGCATGTCCGCAATTGGATTTGACCGAACTGAGCGCGATGCTCTGAGGGTCCGGTTGGTCGGGTTCAAAGGCTTCCTTCAACGCGGCAACCTCAATGGGATCACCCAGTGCGGTTCCCGTGCCATGGGCCTCAACCACGCCGATATCGTTTGCGGACAGACCCGCTTGCGCCAAGCCCGCCCGGATCAGGCTCGCCTGCGCTTTAGGGCTGGGAACGGTGTATCCATTCGTGCGCCCTCCATGGTTCACCTGACTGGCAAGGATGACCGCATGGATGGGATCTTCGTCGCGCTTGGCGTCGGCCAAAGGCTTCAGCAGAAACGCCCCCACGCCCTCACCCGGGACATACCCATCCGCCGCGCTGCCAAAGCTGTGGCAGCGTCCGGTTGGCGACAGCATATAGGCCGAGCTTAACCCGCTGTAGTTTGACGGGTGCAAATAGAGGTTCACGGCGGTGGCCAGGGCCAGATCACACTCCCCCGACAAAAGCGCCTTGCAGGCCTGATGGATCGCCGTCAGGCCAGACGAACACATGGTATCGATGGGCATGCTCGGTCCATGCGCGTCCAGAATGTAGGACACTCTGTTGGCGATGGACCCAAAGGACGTATGTGGGAACGCCACCTTGCCTTGATCGCGCTGAGCCTGTCCAATCAGATCAAATCCGGTTTTCGTCACACCCGCAAAGACGCCCAAACGGTGTTGATAAAGCTCCCGCAGGTGGCGTCGCGTGATGCCGGCATCTTCCATGGCATGCCACGCAGCTTGCAGGACGAGGCGCTCCTGAGGGTCCATATCCCAGGCCTCTTTCGGCGCAATGTTGAAAAACAATGGATCAAAATCCGCAAAGCCCGTCAGGAAACCGCCGCATTTTGAGTAGCTTTTGCCTTGGGCCACGGCGGCGGCTTGGTCCGGCTCATACACGTCTTCGATCGCCCAGCGGTCTTGGGGTACCTCAGTGATGCTGTCTCGGCCAGCGGCAAGGTTTTGCCAAAACTCCTGCAGGGTATCCGCATCAGGATAGCGTCCACTCATGCCAATGATGGCAATGCGATCATCGGTTGGCTCCTGAGTGACACGCGACCGTATCGAGGGCGCGACCGCCGCGGTGGCTATCCGTTTTTGCGGGCTCACACCGACATCTCTGAGGTGCTGTGCCAACTCGTTCACGGTTGGATAGCGATAGAGCAGTGTGGCGGCTTCCGGGCCGACCAGCGGGGTCAGTTTTTGCGCGATCTGTGTGATGGCGAGCGAGTCGATCCCGTAGTTTTGCAGCGGCTCACCGGGATCAAACCGATCTTGACTGCGGCCCAGCACCGGCGCGATGACCTGCGACAGATAGGTTTCCAGATCATCCGTCTCTGTCACACCCTGACTTTGCGGTGCGGGGTCTTCGGTCAGCCAAGCTTTGGCCTTTGAGCGGTCGCCATAGAGCACAGCCACCTGCTCAAGATTGTGCCGCAGCGCGTGATCCAGCGCGGCGAAGCCCAAATCACTTGGCATCGGATGCAGACCTGTTGTCGCTTGCATCGCGGCAAGGGCGCGGGAACTGGGGAACATGCCACCGTCCTGCCAAAGGGGCCAAAGCAGGCTGCAGGTCAGGCCCGGTTTCTGCGCGTTGCGCCGCGCCGCGAACGCGTTCAGGAAACCATTTGCAAGGCAGTAATCCCCTTGCCCGACGCTGCCCTTGGCGCTGGCCAAAGAGGACGCAAGCACAAACATATCCAAGTCTTGGCCTGCTGCTGCTTTGTCCAAGGCCTGCGCGCCGATGACCTTGGGGCCCAAAACCCTGTCGAACGCTTCACCTGATGTGTTCGCCAGCATCGCATCCGCGTTGACCCCGGCGAAGTGTAGCACTCCGTGAAGCGCGCCGTGGCGTTTGATCACCTCTTCAACAACCTGCTGCGTTTGCGCAAAATCGCAAAGATCACACGCTTTAACCTCCACTTCCGCAAGGTGACGCAGGGCGGTCAAGCGATCAACGATGCCCTCCTCACGTCCACGACGCGACAGTAAAATCAACCGGGTGCCCGTCGCAGACCGGGCAATTTGTTCGGCCATCTGCAGACCGAGCGCACCGGTTCCGCCGCTGATCACATAGACCCCACCCATCCGCCAGGGCGACGGGCCTTGCGCCACAAAGGGTGTTTCTTCCCAAGCATCGGTTGTGCATGTCCCGCTCGTCACGCGCCGCAGCACCGGACCCGTAAGCTTGGACTGTTCGCCGGCCGTTTTGACGACCTTGGCCGCCTCCTCAGTCGCAACCAGAATGAATTGCGCTGAAATAGAGGGGCATTCTTGCTGTGCGGTGTCCAGAAATGCGCTGAACGCCTCATACCCCTGATCGAAAGCGTCCGAGCTGTCTGCAACCACTTGCAGCTGCGTTGGTTGCCCCGACGCGATAACGCCCTGCACAAGGTCCAGGATTTGGCGCGCGATGTGGCCAAACCTCTGATGATCTGCACCGTCCGGTGTGGTCGGATAGGAGACAACATCAAGGTCAGGATCGTCTGCGAACGCCTCGGCGTGCCGCGCAGCACGCCCAAGCAAAGCGACACAGCGCTTACCGGTATGTACGCCCGTCGTTCCCGTGAAGCGGCCAGATCGTTTTTGGAAGATGGAAAGCGCCGCTGGTTTGGCTTCGCCAGCAACGGTTTCAGCAACCCCGGTTGGCTGTTTCAAACTGTCGACCCAAAAGCGCTCTTTTTTGAAAGGGTAGGTGGGCAAACTGACCCGCCGACCGCCAGAGGATGGTAAAGACTGCCAAGCAATATCTGCGCCGGACGCCCACAGTTGCGCGATCTTATCCAAGCTCTGAGATGCGTTCCAATGGGCGAGCAAGACCGCGCTGTCTTCGCGGTCCATATGAGGCCCATCGAGTGACACGTGGCCCCAATACCCGGCCTGTGTCTTTAGCGCCTGCGCCAAAGACGATTGCAAATCCTCAAGGGAGTGCGCAACGCAGGCATACCGATACGCCATCGCTTTGCGACCGACCTGCAACGTGAAGGCAATGTCGCACAGCCTCAGGTGATCGGCATCTTCCAAGAAGGCATGCAATTGGGTCACATGCGTGTGCAATTGCTCTGGACTGGCCGCAGATAAAACAACGATCTGCGGGCCGTTTTCGTCAGGGTCTGGCGGAATAGGGTCGTGGTTTGACACGATTGCATGGGCGTTCGTGCCGCCAATCCCAAACGCGCTGACGGACGCGTACCGTGTCCCTTTGTCAGCTGTGTCAATCTCCCGCCAATCCTGTTTGCGATCTACAATTCGCAGCTTGCTGTCTGTGAGATCAATCGCGGGATTAAGGGCGTCAAAATTGATCGACGGAGGAATGTGACCCGTTTTGAGGATCATCGCCGTCTTGATCAATCCAGCAAGCCCCGCGGCTGTATCAAGGTGACCGATGTTGGGTTTCAGTGATCCCAGACCGGCCGCCGTTTCCCGCCCATAGACCTGAGACAGCGCAGCCACCTCAATCGGATCGCCGAGAGCTGTGCCAGTGCCGTGGGTCTCACAGTAAGACACTTGCGCACCCTCAATCTGCGCATGTGCCAGCGCCTCTTTGATAACACGGGCCTGCCCAATGACGCTGGGGGCATAAAACCCCGCTTTGTTCGCCCCGTCATTGTTGACAGCAATGCCTTGCACCACCGCGTAGATATGATCGCCATCGTGCTCTGCGTCTTCGAGACGCTTTACCAAAATCATGCCCGCACCTTCGCCGGCCACAAGGCCGTCGGCTTTGGCGTCAAAACTGCGGCAATGCCCGTCGCTCGACAGGTTTTGGCCCGGCAAGAAGTGATGCCCGAGCCCCGGAACCGCGAAGATGGAGGCCGCACCAACAAGGGCCGCACCCGCCTGTCTGTCGCTCAGCATTTGCTGCGCCAGTTGAAGGCTCACCAGCGACGAGGAACAATTGGTGTGAACGGCCAAACTGGGACCGGTCAAACCCAGCCTGTAGGAAATCTGCGTCGGGATGCTGCCGTCTTGGCCGTGGATCCAAGCGGCATAGGCATCCTCACGCGAAAGACCGCCTTGCAGATGCAGAGCTGTCTTGTAGTGCCCATTGCTCGTGGATGTGAAAACGGCCGTATCCGGCATGTCCTCCGGCAGATATCCGGCATCCTCAAACGCAAGCCACGCCTGTTGCAGCAAGTGCCGGAATTGCGGATCCATATAGGCCGCGTTCTTGGCGGAAATATTGAAAAATTCGGGATCGAATCCGTCTTTATCAGGCAAGGAGAACTGCACCGGAATTAAGTTGGGGTCGTCGATGAGGTCGGGATCGACGCCCGCAGACATCAACGCCTCGCGGCTGATATCTTCTCGGGCCTCATGGCCATTTTGCAGATTGTCCCAAAACGCGCGCAGGTTTGGTGCCCCCGGAAGTGAACACGACATCCCGACAATGGCCAAAGCCCCGCTTGGTGCCGTCTCTGAGGTAGGTATGCGCGTGGAAAAGGCCGGGGAAGAGGAAGGGGGTGCGGCGATGGGCGAGTGTTGCGGTGCGCCAGGTTGAATTTTGCGGGCGATGTCCGCAATGGTCGGGGTGCGAAAGAGGTCCGTCGGCGTGAAAGGCACGTCAAACTGGTCTGCGATCTGCAACGCGGCGGTCGCCGCAGTGACAGAGCATCCCCCAGCCTCAAAGAAACCCATATCACGCGGAATTCGAGCGACATTCAGTACGCGGCACCAAATGCGATGGATGTCGTCTTCCAGATGCGAGGCAGCACTGTGCCTTTGCCCACGGTCCACAGGGGCCAAGTCGCGGTCTGACAGCGCCTTACGATCACGTTTGCCCGCCGGGGTGAGCGGCGTATCATCAATCCACACGACATGCGCGGGGTGCATGTAGTCAGGCAAGCTTTGCTGCACGGCGTTGCGCACGTCACCCGTGTTGACGGCTGCCACCTCTTTGCGCGTCACATAGGCAATGAGTTGCAAAGCTTGGTCGACCTGGCGGGCCACAACGGTGGCCTGCTCAACCCCAGAGACGGCCTCTAGAACGGCCTCAATCTCACCCGGTTCCACACGGTGGCCCCGAATTTTGATCATCTGGTCCTTGCGGCCCAAATGGATCAGCCGCCCGTCAGAAGACCACCTTGCCAGATCGCCAGTTCGATAAAGCCGCGCGCCCCTTTCAAACGGGTTGGCCACAAAGGCATCCTTGGTTTTCTCTGGCTGGTTGACATAGCCCTTTGCCAAACCCGCACCCGCAATACAAAGCTCGCCCGGCTCCCCCGGCGGCAGAAGACGTTGTTGATCATCAAGGATGTAGACCTGCGTGTTTGCGATAGGCGTCCCGATATCTATCGCATCGCCCTCAACGGACATAGGCCCGCAGGTGGACCATATCGTGGTCTCAGTCGGCCCATACATGTTCCAGACGGTCGCCTTGGCCTTGGCAAAGCGCGCCCTGAGCGGCTCGGGCAGCGCCTCACCCCCGCACAGGAGTGTAATGTCTGCGTCCGGAACCCATCCGGCGGCCAAAAGCGACACCCAGGCAGACGGCGTGGCTTGCATCATGGTGGGTTGGTAAGCTTCAATGTCGGCCTTCAGCGCGTTGGTGTCCACACCACCGAAAACCCGCACCTCACCGCCCGCGACAATCGGCAACAGCAGCTCCAGAATGGAGATATCGAACGCAAAAGTTGTCGTTGCCAGCATCCTGACATGCGGGCCTGTGCCAAGCCGTGCCTGCAGAGACGTCAACAGGTTGATCAGCGCGCCATGGGACACCTCTACGCCCTTCGGCTGGCCCGTGCTGCCGGACGTGTAGATGATGTATGCTGTATCTTGCGGGGCAGGGGCCTGATGAGAGACCTTGATCGCTCGCGCTTCTGGATCAGCGATAACAACGGTCTGGCCCGGGCTGGCAAGTGACGTCGCCAGGTTTTGATGGTCTTTGGACGCCAAAATGATGTCCGCGCCGCAATCTTGCAAAATGTGTTTCAGTCGTGATTTCGGATGATCAGGATCCAACGGCACGAAGGACGCGCCAAGCCGCAATACACCCATGATGGCCGGCACAACATCCGCGCTGCGGCTGAGGAGCATGGCGACCCGTGTCCCCTCACAAACACCAAGCTGATCCAACTGCCCGGCAATCGCGTGGCTTGCCTTCTGCAGCGCATGATAGGTGAACGACTGTCCGTCACTGGAAACCGCAATCTGATCGCCACGTGCCGTCACATGGGGCTGGATCAAATCCAGGAGTGATCCGTCCGTAGAAGACGTGTCGTTTTCGGTCGAGGACCGCGTCATCAAAACCTTGCGCTCATCCTTGAGGATGAGGTCAACGCCTGCGACATCCACTTTGGGGTTTTTGCACGCCTGTCCCAAAATGTGATCAAGCCGCTGCAGGTGTTTTTCTATGCGGTCTGTGTCGAACAAATGCGGGTTGAACTTCAGCGTTGTGGCAAAGCCGTCATCGTCGGGGCGTATCTCAAGCACAAGCTCATACTCCCCCTCTTGGACGACGGATTGCAGCAATTCCACAGACGCCCCGACCTCCGCTTGAAGCGCGGGCACGGCATCTTGCGCAAACGCATTTTGATATTCAAAACCGATCTGAAAAACCGGCGGACAGTCGGGATCAGGTGGCGTATCTTGATCCTTGACCATTTGGCCAAACGGATAGGATGCGTGATCTGTGGCTTCCGCCAAACGCAGTTGCACTGCGCGGGCGAGATCGTCAAAACATAGTTCGGTCAGGCCCTGTTGCCGTATCGGCAGCATGTTGACCAGATAGCCGACCGTTTCGGTATAGGCATCATCCGTGCGGCCGTGAAAAGGCATGCCGACGATCACATCATCCGAGCCTGTCAAACGGTGGACCAAAACCATAAACGCCGACAGGATAACCGCCGAAGGAGGGATCCGCGCGTCTCGCGCAAAAGCTGTGAGCGCCTTTTCGGTTTGCTTGGAAAGCCGCCTAGAGACATGGGCGCCCGCAAAGGGCTCAGCCGCAGACCGCGGAAAATCCGGCGCCAAGCGAAGATCAGGCAAGGGCGCTTGCAACTGGTCAAGCCAAAACGCTTTCGCCTCTGAAGACGCTGAAAGGCCCGCTGTTTCATCGAGGACAAACGCCTCAAAGCTCCGATCCGGCGCGCGATTGGCTGGCGCTTTCGCGCCGTTCTCGAACGCGTGATAGGCTTCAAAAAACGCGCTGCAAAATGGCGCGAATGAACCGCCATCGAACACGATGTGATGCACCACGATCAACAGGTAAGAGGGCGCGCCTTCGCACTCCCAAACACTCAAACGAACGGGGGGACCGACCGCCAGATCGAACGGCTGTTTTGCCTGTTTTTCGATCTCTGCTTTGGGCAGCCGTCCTTGATACTCGAACGTATCTATCTCGATCTGCGCTTGCGGGTTTTCGCGCCGCATGGGCCCGTTGGGGCCCAATTCAAAGTGACTTGTCAGGATCGGAAATGTCTCAAAGCAATGCGCCAAAGCGTGGCGGAGAGCATCCAATGACAGGTGATCGGCAAACTTAAAGCACAGCGGCAGGTTCAAGGCGGACATGTCTGGTCGGGTCTGCTGCAAGGCCCACAAACCTTGTTGTCCAATGGACAATGGCAAGTCCCCTTGCGCCACCGGTACCTGCGGGGGTGCCAACGCTGTGGTCTTTTGCGATGCGGGCAAAGTCGTGTAATGCGCAACCAGTGCATTCAACGTCGGGAAGTCGATCAGATCCCGACCACTTACCGACAGTCCAAAGGTCTTGGCCACGCGGCCCAAAAGGCGCATCGCGAAGAGTGAATCAAACCCAAAATCAAAGATGTGCTTGGTGCCATCCACATCTTCGCGATCACAGCCCAAGGTCTGGGCCACTTGATCGAACACGAACGTCCCGACATCGTGAGAAACAGGTGTCTTTTCTTTCAGCCAATGTCGCGTTCGATCAAATGCGTAGCCGGGCAATCTGATTTTGCGCGCCACCTGATCATCCGTATCGAGGGCGTCCGTGGCAGCCCCGTCCACCCAAGCGCGTGCGAACGCGTCCGGGCTCATCGCCTCGGCAGGGGCCGCGATACGCGTCTGCCGGGTCGTGCCAAAATAGATCTGTTGTTCAACCCCGCTGCCGTCTGATGAAAGCGCCGTCTCCAACGCGTTGATCAGACCGTCTTGTGTAGACACGACGGTCGCAAAACGATGCTCGAAATGATCACGCCCCGTGCGCAGGGTGTAGGCAAGATCGGCCAAATGGATGGGGTGCGTTTTCACGTGGTCCAGAAGATCGCGCAGCATGTTTGCGAGGCTCTGCTTGGATCGCGCAGACACCAAAATGACCTCGGTCCCGCCACTCTGCGGCAGAGCGCTGCTTTGCTTTTTTGCCGCTTCCAGCAGCACATGCGCATTCACCCCGCCCATGGAGTAGCTGTGGATCGCCGCATATTTTGGGTGGTCTGAGCTGCCCCAGCGGGTCTTGCTCTGCGCCAGCATCGCCGGTCGGTTCGCTGTGTCCAAATCCGGGTGCGGCGCGTCAAAGTTGGTGATTGGGAAAATCTGATCGCTGTTGAAGCTGTGGATCAGTTTCAGAACCGCGCCCAGCCCAGATGCAGCCTCCATATGACCAATCAAAGGCTTTAGCGTGCTCACCGCGCAGGAGGCATCTTTGAGGTCTTGCCCCTGTTCCCGAGCGAGCGTCATCAAGGCGCGGTTGATGGCTTGCCATTCGGCCAAGTCGGAGAGCGCATTGCCCATGCCCTGCGCCTCAATCGTGCCAACATGGGCCGGATTGATGGCCGCGCGCCGGTAACAGTCTTCAATCACCTCCGCATGGCGTTTCGGGTTTGGCGCGGCAATCGAGGCCCCATCGCGCCCGTTGAAATTTACGGCTGTTTCACGGATCACCGCGTGAATTGGGTCCTTGTCCCGAACCGCATCGCATAGCGGTTTTAGAACAAGTGCGATGGCACCTTCGCTTCTTATGTGGCCACTTGCGTTTGCACCAAAGCTATCGACCGTGCCTTTGGCGCTAAGCTGCCCCGTGGCCTGCAACACTTCAAAAGGCTCTGACCGTAGCAGCAATGTCACCCCGGCTACGATACAACAGTCCGCCTCGCCAGATCGCAGAGATTGCACTGCCCGGTGAAGCGCCAACGCCGAACTGGCGCATTGCGCTTCGATCACCTCACTGGGCCCGTTGAAATCAAACACGTAAGACAGCTGATTGGCCAACATGCAGGACTGCGCGTAGGTTTCACCGCCCGTTTGTGGGCGCAAAGCATCGTCGTATTCGGCATCTTGGGCGGCAACAAACATAGCGGTTTTTGAGCCGGCCATCGCACCCGGGCTTAGCCCTGCGTCGTTCAACGCGTGATAGACTTCCATCAAAAGCAGCCGCAGACGGGGATCCATATCCGCTGCATCGCCTGGGTTTACGTCGAAAAAGCCGGCGTCAAACGTATCCGCGCCGGGCATGAAGCCGCCAAAAAAACCATCTCCCTCTGGCCCTTCCGGTAAGCCGAGGCGCGTTTGCATCCAATCCAGATCACAGCGTGTGATAAGCGGTTCATTGCGATCCAACGCATCCCAGAACGCCTGCACTGTCGCGCATCCCGGAAGCCGCCCCGACACGCCGATGATTGCCACTGGCTCTGCTGCATTGGTCTTGGGCCGCGGCGGAGGATCATGGGTTCGGCGCGATGCCGATTTCCGCAGGGCCTCAGATATGTCTTTCCAGGCGTCAGCGGAGTTCATGGGACGATCACATCAAGCATTTTGCAAAAGCTACGCAAAATAATGTCACAGCCTCCGAGCGCGAATGAACGAGTAGCCCAAATTTTCAGACATATATTCAAATAGATAAAGCCAGTTATCCATCGCCTTATCGGCCTCTTCGCCCATGGCAGAGCGCACAGCATCGTCATTGCGCTTTAGGGTTTCATCCAACTTGTCGACCAGCATCGGCATGACGTTTTCGGTGATGTCCTCGTATTGCAGCATCTCAAACCCCGCCTCAGGCAACAGCGTGTCATAGGCCTCCGCAGGCACGAAGACAGAGTGGACATGTTCATCCACAAATTCCATGAATTCCGGCGTGGTATGGTCCAGCACCGGAAGGTCCGTCAAAAGCAGCTCACTGCCCGGTTTCAGCAAGCGCGCCGCTTCTTTCAGGGCGTCGGCATGGCCCATGTGAAAAATCGATTCAAAAAACCAACCCCCATCAAAGGACGCGTCAGGCGCAGCAACCTTGCGCGCATCATTGTGCAAAAAGGTGAGGCGGTCGGTCAAACCGGCCTCTTCGGCCTTTGCCTGCGCCGTAGACTGTTGAAAACCACTGATCGTGACGCCTGTGACGCGGCAATTTTTACTTTGCGCGAGCCGCATCGCGGGGTGGCCAATGCCGCACCCGAGATCAACAAAATGCGCACCCTCGACAATGCTGGTTCTGGAGATCATTTCCTGGCACATGCGTTCGGCGGCTTGACCAAACGTGGCATCCTGACTGTCTTTGTCCCAATAGCCCCAATGCAAATGGTCATCAAATAAGACCGGGCCCAACCGTAAAGCAGGGGAATCATAGTGATCTTCCACAGATGCGTTGCTGTCGCCCGTCGTCTCGCTTGCAGGTCTGTTCACCCTGTATCCCCCTGATTTTATGCGGTTGATACGCCGGGGGCACAGCCTAAAGGGTGCTCCCCGATACATCTGTCATCGCTCTATGCCCAAGAGCTTGTCACAGCATTGTGGGCATGAAAACCAATCATGTTTGCGCGCAATGGTCGCGTCGCATGTCCAGGATCTACTGGCCGCCCATCCATGACGCATACCGGCGCTGCAGATCTTGCCCGATGGCAAACCATGTGACCGGAATGTCATAGACATGCAGCCACCCCGGAGCGATCTGAACAGCGGTCAACCATTCTTCTTTCGGCCGAGCGATTTTCAAAACGCCATCGGTGCAGGCGCCATCGCTTGCAACCAAAGCCGTTCCAAATTTCGGCGCATAGGCGGTATACCCGTCTGCTGTGTCTGGCCTTGGCGGATTGCAGAGGAACGGATCATGGTCATCTCGGTTCATCTTGCCATCTACGAACAATGGGATGTCTTTCATCGTCTCGCTTGGTGATGCACCGTCAAGAAACAGGTTCCACACCAGAACGCAGCCAGTCTCCCCGTCGTCCTTGCAAGGCGTAAGCGGCGTGTCCTGAGGGATAGGCATCCCAGGCAGATACCCCACCACAAAGTTCTGTTCGACCGGCTGTCCGATGACCCGTTCGAGCAGAAGGCGATATATATGCGTGGTCCCTTGGCTATGCCCGGCAATGACAAAATCCTGATCATCTCCGATACGCTCCAGGAAGCTGTCAAACGCGTCAGCGACATCGCGATATGCAAATTCGATCGCCGCATCCCCGGCGTCGGGATCGGGCCGCAGGAAAGAGTCGATTGAGGCTTCACGATAGTATTGCGCGTAGAGTTTGCAGCATGGCGTAAAGGCAGACGCCAAAGACTGTATGTCTGCAAGCACTGTCGTATCTGCCTGCTCCTGCGACAGCGTTGCGTTGTTTACATGCCCCGTCACATCCGTCGTGGGATAGACAAAAAAGACAGCCACGTCCAAATCCGTTTGCCTGACCCCGTCGGGCCATGTGTATGCCGCCTCATCTTTTCGGCTTGGCAAGGAAACCCAGAGCGTATCATCGCTATAATCCAGCGTTTTCTTAGGCCCGGTAGTGTCTGTTTCTGCATAGGCTCGGTCGGCCGCGACAAACATGCAAAATGCGACTGTCAGTTTCAGCAACCGGATCCACATCCATCAAAATCCTTTTGTGCATTTGGGGGATGCAACTCATAGGATTTCCGCAAATCACACCACGCCTCACCAGGGTACCGCTACAACCTGACGCTGGAAACAGCTTTTGTCATCCGCCCGCAGTGTTTGTCTCAAAATCCAACTTCGCTCAGGGCATCTCCCCGCCTCCTTCGTGGAACCAGAATGAGGGATCCGGCTTCAAACGCAATGTGCACGCGTTCTTTCGGAAGGTTTGGAAACCAACCACAGTGATCCCGCGTATCTCAGACACCCGTCCCATTTCAAACCGCTGCGAACACGGGGCGCTACTGCTGCGATATCTCACAATCTGAAGCAAATGGGGGTTTTGGCGGAGGAGGTGGGAGACAATTCGAACTTGGTACGCTCTCATCTTTTCTACGAAACGACTGCCGCTCAACTCTGTTGCCCGGATGGTGTTGGTGTTTCGCTGCGCGAAACCCCTGTCATGGCGGAGCGGTTCGTACAAAGTTCGAACCCGACGCGCGCTCAAGTAGCCGGAGGCGGTAGCGCACTCAGAGTGGCGGAGGAGGTGGGATTCGAACCCACGGAGGACTTTCACCCTCGCTGGTTTTCAAGACCAGTGCATTCGACCACTCTGCCACTCCTCCGGGCTTTTGGGTCGGTTCGGCACGCATACTGCCTGCGCTTTGATTCTGAAAGACACCAAAATTGAGCAAGGTTTTGCGCCCAAGACGACCTGCGCACTTTTCAGGCAGGCATTCTCAGGGTAAACTATCCCCCAGAGCGCCTGCGCTACGCGGGCACTGAGGCATATTACAATCGTCGGAACAACCGGCAACGCGCGCCTAACGGGCGCTGGGGTACAGGCAAGGAAGGTCGCATGGTCTACGGGTCGACGGGCAGGACAGATTCCAAGTTTAAATTCATTCTTCCGGTTGCGGCGGCGCTGATGCTGACCGGCTGCGGAGAGGGCGCGGGGACGTTCGATTTTCTGCAACCCAAACCCAAACCTGACAGCGAGGAAGTGTCGGCGCAGGCCACCACGACCAAACTGGTGGAGCGTGATGTTGAGGCCCCCGATGTGTTTCAGGTCACTGAAAGCGGGTTGTGGGACGGGCGCCCTTCGCTGGGTGGGGTCTGGGTGGCGCATTCGGATGTGCGAGAGCCTGAACGCGTGATCATCCGCAACACCGCCAATTCGAAATTTGTGATCGGCGCGCTGTTCAAGCGTGAGCGTGAGACACCGGGGCCGAGAATTCAGGTGTCGTCAGATGCCGCCGAAGCCCTGGGCATGCTGGCGGGGGCACCGGCGCAGTTGAACGTGACCGCGTTGCGGCGCGAGGAGGCCTCGGTTGAGGAGCCCGCATCCACCGCGACCGAAGACCTGGCCGCGGCGAGCGCTGTGGAAACCCAGGCGCTTGATCCGGTCGCAGGGGCGGCGGCGGCCATTGAAGAAGCGGAAGCGAGCCCATCCAACACTGCGACTGCCGTGTCGGCGGCCCCGGCACCGGCGCCGGCACAACCCGCGCGGGCGACATCGTCTTTGGCCAAGCCCTTTATTCAAATCGGTATTTTCAGCGTGGAGCAAAACGCCCGCAACACCGCGACCGCGATGCGGCAAAACGGGATGGTGCCCACGGTGCTGGAGCAAAAATCAAGCGGCAAGAGGTTCTGGCGCGTGATCGTAGGACCCTCGAATTCGACCTCGGAGCGGTCCGCCTTACTTAAAAAGGTCAAGGCGATAGGGTTTGAAGACGCCTATGCCGTGACAAACTGATCGGAGGCCCCCATGCGTCATGTGCTTCGGTGTTGTGCTGTTGTGATCTGGGCTTTGGCTCTGGCTATGCCGGTGCCCGTGCAAGCGTTTGAAACCCAGGCGCGGGGCGCGTTTGTGGTGGATCTGGCCACGAATACGGTGCTGCTCGACAAGAACGCGGATGAGCCGCAGCCGCCCGCCTCCATGTCCAAGCTGATGACGCTTTATGTGACGTTCGAGGCCATTCGCGATGGGCGTCTGACGCTGGATGAAAAGCTGCCGGTGTCTGCCCATGCCATGAGCTTTGGCGGCTCCACGATGTTTTTGGACACCACGGACCGGGTGAGCGTTGAAGATCTTTTGCGCGGGATCATCGTGCTGAGCGGGAATGACGCCTGTGTGGTGCTGGCTGAGGCGCTGAGCCCGGATGGCTCCGAGGCCGGGTTTGCCCGGATGATGACGCAGCGCGCCCAGCAGTTGGGCATGACCAATTCTGTGTTTCAGAACGCCAGCGGCTGGCCTGCCACGGGGCATGTCATGAGCGCGCGGGATCTGGCGCTGCTGGCGCGGCGGATCATTGAGGATTTCCCTGAATTTTACCCGATGTTTTCTGAGACTGAGTTCGAATTTGACGGCCGCGCGCCGCAAAACACCCAAAATCGCAACCCGCTGTTGCGTTTGAACATTGGGGCGGATGGCCTCAAGACCGGGCACACACAGCGGGCGGGTTACGGTCTTGTGGGGTCGGCCAAGCAAGGCGACCGGCGGGTGATCTTTGTGGTCAACGGGTTGCAATCGGCGCGTCAGCGGGCCGTGGAATCCGAGGCGATCCTGAGCTGGGCGTTCCGGCAATTCGTTGAAAAGCCTGTGGTTTCCAAAGGTGTGGCGGTTGCCGAGGCGGATGTTTGGATGGGGCGCGAGGCGACTGTGGCCCTTGAGGCGATGGAGGATGTGACCACGCTTTTGCCGATCTTATCCTCTGATCAGGTCGCGGCCGAGGTTATCTATGACGGGCCGATCCATGCCCCTGTGATGCAGGGGGACGAGCTGGCGAAACTGGTGATTTCGCCTGAAGGCCTGCCCGAGCTTGAGATCCCGCTTTATGCGGCCGCGGATGTGCCTGCGGGCGGGTTCATGATCCGGATCAAAACGGTGTCTCAGCTGCTCTTGGCGCGGCTGCAAGCGGGACCGGAGGCAGAGCCGGAAGCCAAGCTTGAGACGGCATCTGAGGGCTGAGTTTGTCCGGCACGGGCCTGTTCATTTCGTTTGAAGGCATTGACGGCTCTGGCAAGTCGACCCAGGCGCGGCGCTTGGCCGAAAGCTTGCGCGGGGCCGGGCGCGATGTGGTGCTAACGCGGGAGCCGGGGGGCAGCGAGGGGGCCGAGGAAATCCGCAAACTGGTGCTCGAAGGGGACCCCGATCGTTGGTCGGCTGAGACTGAGCTTTTGCTCTTTACCGCCGCGCGCCGGGATCATCTGGAGCGGCTGATCCTACCGGCACTTGAGGCGGGAAAGCTGGTGATATGTGATCGATACGCCGACAGCACCCGCATGTATCAGGGCCTGCGCGGGGCCGGATTGCGCGAAAAGGTGGACCTGCTCCATGATCTGATGATCGGGCGGGAGCCGGACCTGACCGTGCTTGTGGATATGGACCCCGAAGAGGGCCTCAAACGGGCGCTGGCCCGGCAAGGCAGCGAAGAGCGGTTCGAACAGTTCGGGGCCGATTTGCAGGCGCAAATGCGCGCGGGGTTTCTGGCTTTGGCCAAGGCCGCGCCGGGGCGCTACGTGGTGGTCGACGGGGGCCGCGATGAAGACACGGTTGCGCGCGAGATTGCGGGCATCGTAACCTCGCGCCTGACATGAGCGACGCCCCACAACCTGACCGCGTGCCCGGCGCACCACATCCGCGCGATGCCGCCCAGGTGTTTGGCCAAGGCGCGGCGGAGGCGGCCTTTCTTGAGGCATTCAATGCGGGGCGGTTGCATCATGCCTGGCTGATAGCTGGGTTGCGCGGCGTGGGCAAAGCGACGCTGGCCTGGCGGATCGCGCGGTTCTTGCTGGCCACGCCGGAGGCCGGGGATGGGCTTTTTGGGGACGCCATGGCACCCGACACTCTGGACGTGTCCCCCGATCACCCGGTGGCGCGGCGCATGGTGGCCGGGGCTGAGCCCGGGTTTTCGCATATCATACGGCGGGTGAATGACAGCACGGGGCGGCTGCGCAATGATATCGTGGCCGAGAATGTGCGCGATCTGAACCGCTTTTTGCAGATGTCACGCACCGATGGGGGAAGGCGCGTGGTGCTGATCGACAGCGCCGATGAGATGAACGTGCAGGCTGCCAATGCGCTGTTGAAGATGTTGGAAGAGCCGCCCGAGCGCACGACATTTCTGTTGATCAGCCACCAGCCCGCGCGTCTCTTGCCCACGATCCGGTCGCGCTGCCGCGATTTGCGGCTGGGCGTGCTGGGGGCGGAGGATATGGCCCGCGCGCTGGCGCAGGCGGGTGTGGACACGGGCGAGGGGGCGGCGGTGACGGAACTGTCCGGCGGTTCCGTCGGTGAGGCGGTGCGGCTGATCAACTTGGATGGGTTGGCGCTCTACCGCGACCTTATTGATATCATGGGCTCTTTGCCCGCGTTGGATCGGGCGCGCGCGGGGCGGCTGAGCACGCAGATGGCCGCGCGCGGGGCGGAAGAGCGGCTGGATCTGTTCTTTTCGCTGACGGATCTGATGCTGGCCCGGATGGCGCGGGCCGGGGCGTCGGGCCTGCCGCCAACGGAGGCTGTGCAGGGCGAAGGGGCCGCGTTTCAGACGCTTGCACCTTCTGCACAAAAAGCGCGCGATTGGGCGGGGTTGGCGCAAGATATTGGTGCGCGGGCCAGCCATGGCCGGGCGGTGAACCTTGACCCCGCGGCGCTTGTGCTGGATACGGTGCTGAAACTGCAATCCTGCGCCAAAGCCTGAGGGTCAACGCCCCCGTGATTGAGATCACCGACAGCCATTGCCACCTGGATTTTGACACCTTCGCCCCGGAGCTGGACGAGGTGGTGGCCCGCGCCCAGGCCGCTGGTGTAACGCGGATGGTGACGATTTGCACGAAACTGCGGCTTGAGCCGTCGGTGCGCGCCTTGGCCGAACGATATGCGCCGGTGTTCTATGCCGCGGGCACCCATCCAATGAGCGTGGCCGAAGAACCCATGGCGGCGGTGGAGGATCTGGTGTCGCTCGCCGCGCATCCGAAATTCGTGGGCATCGGCGAGACGGGGCTTGATTACCACTATACGTCCCAAAGCGCGGCAGCCCAGCAAGAGAGCCTTTTGGTGCATATTGAGGCCGCGCGGCGGACCGGTTTGCCCTTGATCATTCACGCGCGGGCCGCGGATGAGGATATGGCGCGGATCTTGAGCGAGGCGCATCGCGCCGAGCCGTTTGACTGCGTGATGCATTGTTTTTCGTCATCCGCGGCACTGGCCAAAGCGGCCGTTGAGTGTGGGTTTTATCTCTCGATGTCGGGCATCGCGGCTTTTCCGAAGTCGCAGGACTTGCGCGATATTTTTGCAAGCGCCCCTGTGGACCGGATCCTGGTGGAAACGGATGCACCTTACCTTGCGCCACCGCCCTATCGCGGCAAGCGCAATGAGCCGTCTTACGTGGTGCACACGGCGCAGGTGGGGGCAGAGGTGTTTGGCATGGACTGGCCGGAATTTGCCGCGCAGACGCAGGCCAATTTTGACCGTTTGTTTGCCAAAGCCGCCTTGGATGTCGCGGCATGAGTGTCGAGACGCGCTTTACCATCCTGGGCTGCGGGTCCTCGGGCGGGGTGCCGCGGCTGGGGGGCAACTGGGGTGAGTGTGATCCAGAAAACCCGCGCAATCACCGGCGGCGTTGTTCTTTGCTGGTGGAACGTGAAAGTGCTGAGGGGATCACGCGCGTGCTGATCGACACCTCACCGGACTTGCGGTCTCAACTGCTGGATGCGGGCGTGGGGGAATTGGATGCGGTGCTTTACACCCATGACCACGCGGACCATGTGCACGGGCTGGATGACCTGCGGATGATCGTGTTCAACATGCGCAAACGCGTGCCCGTCTGGGCCACAGGCGCCACGCAGAATACGCTTTTGAGCAGGTTCGGATATGCATTTACGCAACCTGAGACCTCACCTTATCCACCGATTCTAGAGATGCACACGATCAATGGCGATGTTTCCATAGATGGTGCAGGGGGTCCGGTCACCTTTACGCCATTTGAGGTCAATCATGGCTCCATTGACGCGTTGGGGTTCCGGATTGGTGATTTTGCCTATTTGCCAGACGTGGCGGTGATCCCGGATTGGACCTGGCCCGCGCTGGAGGGGCTTGATTGCTGGGTATTGGACGCGTTGCGGCGTGATCCGCATCCGACCCATTCGCATTTGGCGCAGTCGTTGGACTGGATTGAGCGGATGAGCCCGCGCCGTGCGGTGCTGACGAACATGCATATCGATCTCGACTATCAAACGCTGAAAGACGAGACCCCTGATCACATCACCCCGGCCTATGATGGCATGGTGATTTCGTATCAGGACTAACGCCTTGCAGGCGCTTCTTGATGTGATCCTGCCGGTCTTTGTGGTGATCGGGGCGGGATATCTGGCGGTGTGGCGGCAGTGGTTCTCTGAGGCGGGCGTCGACGGGTTGATGGCGTTCACGCAGAATTTTGCCATCCCCTGTCTGCTGTTTCTGGCCATTGCCAATCTTGATCTGGGCCAAAGCTTTGATTGGCGGCTTTTGCTGAGCTTCTACGTGGGCTCCCTGTCGGGTTTTCTGCTGGGGCTGTTCGGCGCGCGATACCTTTTTGAGCGGGATTGGGAAGACGCCGTAGTGATAGGATTTTGCTGCCTTTTTTCCAATTCTGTCCTACTGGGCCTGGCGATCACCGAGCGCGCTTATGGCACAGAGGCACTGGAGGGCAATTACGCCATCGTGTCGGTGCATTCGCTGTTTTGCTACGGGATCGGGATCACGGTGATGGAGATCGTGCGCGCCCGCGGTCGGGCGGGGGCTGGCACGTTTCTGAAGGTGGTGAAATCCATTTTCTCCAATGCGTTGATCCTTGGGATCGCGCTTGGCTTTTTCTTCAACTTGGCCGCGCTGACCTTGCCGGCTTTCCTCGACACAGGGTTGAACCTCATCGCGCAAGCCGCTCTTCCGGCAGCGCTTTTCGGGATGGGCGGGGTGTTGGCCAGCTATAAGGCCGAGGGTGATTTTCGCGTCGTGTTCTGGATTTGCCTGGTGGCGTTGATCATCCATCCGGCGATCACACGGGGCTTGGGCCTCGTGGTGGGCTTGGCGGATGCGGGCACACGCTCTGCGGTTTTGACGGCGGCCATGGCCCCGGGCGTGAACGCCTATATCTTTGCCAATATGTATGGGCGCGCCAAACGCGTGGCGGCAACCTCGGTTTTGGTGGCCACGGCGCTGACCATTCTCACGGCGGCCATGTGGTTGAGCTTTTTGCCGTAACCGCTTGTTCCGTCACTCTTCTGGCGGCGCGCCACCGATAAAGGCATTGCCACCTGCGTAGTTACAAGGGTCTTCCTGCATTTCCAGGTGCAGGCCATCGCCGGTGTAGGGATGCGCCCGGGCCAAATCCTCATCCACCTCAATCCCAAGGCCCGGCGCAACTGGCACGGGGATAAACCCATCCTCAACCCGCAGGGTGCTTTTGATCAGCGCGTCGTGGAACGGGCTTTCGATGGTTTCAGCCATCAGGATGTTCGGGATCGAGGCGGCCAGATGGATATTGGCCGCCCATTCCACCGGCCCTGCATAAAGATGCGGGGCCATTTGCGCGTTATAGACCTCGGCCATGGCGGCGACTTTCTTCATTTCCCAGATGCCGCCTGCGCGGCCCAAGGCGGGCTGTAGGATCGTGGCCGCGCCTTCGCGCAGGACGGGCGCAAACTCGGCCTTGGTGCAGAGCCGCTCACCCGTTGAAACAGGAATGCGCACCTGTGCAGCGACGCGGGCCATCTGGGCCACATTGTCCGGCGGGATCGGCTCTTCGAACCAAAGCGGGGAATAGGGCTCCAACGCTTGGCCAAGGCGGATGGCACCGGCGGTGGTGAACTGACCATGGGTGCCAAACAGCAGATCGGCGCGGTCGCCCACCGCCTCTCGGATGGCTTTGCAAAAGGCAACCGAGATCGAGATATCCGACATCGCTGGCATGTGCCCACCGCGCATCGTGTAGGGGCCAGCGGGGTCGAATTTCACCGCCGTATAGCCCCGGTTCACGCAGTCAAGTGCGGCCTCCGCCGCCATCTCGGGCGAGACCCAAAAGGCGTTTATGTCGTGATGGGGCAGCGGGTAGAGATAGGTATAGGCACGGATCCGGTCATTCATTTTGCCGCCCAGCAGTGCGTAGACCGGGCGTTCGCGCGCTTTGCCGAGAATATCCCAGCAGGCAATCTCAAGCCCGGAAAACGCGCCGATCACCGTCAGGTCCGGGCGCTGCGTGAAGCCCGAGGAAAAGGCGCGGCGAAACATCAACTCAATGTTTTCGGGATTTTCGCCTGCCATGTGGCGCTCAAACACGTCCCGGATGACCGATTTCATCGCCTCGGGCCCCACGGAGGAGGCATAACATTCGCCCCAACCGGTGATTCCGTTATCCGTGGTCAGCTTGACCAGGATCCAATAGCGCCCACCCCATCCCGGCGGCGGGGGGGCGGTGACGATGATGTCGAGATCGCGCAGTTTCATGGGTCTCTCCGCTGAGGTATCGCGCCAGCCTGACCGTGTTTTTCGCGTGCGCGCAAGCGGGAAACGTGCGGTTTATTCCGCTGCTTTGGTGGTTTTCGCGGGTTTGGAGCTCCAAAAGAGGGCCAGCGCCGCCAAGGTCAGCATCAACGCGGCCAGAAACGGCGCGCCGGGCAGGAAAATCGGACCACCAGGGCGGGTGGCGGCGGCGAACACGGCGGTCATCAGCAAGGGCGCGAGGATCATGGCCAGCGCGCTCACGGAGGTGAAAATGCCCTGCAGCTCGCCTTGGGCATTCTCGGGCGTGCGTTTGGACATGATCGCTTGCAAGGCCGGCCCGGCCATCGCCGCAAGCGCCGAAACAGGGGTAAGGATCAGTGCGAGCATTCCGTTTTCGATGAAGGTCAGAATGGGGAAGGCCACGATGGAAAAGCCAAAGCCCAGGATGACGGTGTAGAAATCCCCAAACCGGGCAATGACATAGCGGATCAGCCCGCCCTGAATGACCGCCATGGAGATGCCGAACACGGCGAGCGAAAAGCCGATCATCGCGGGGGACCAGCCGAATTGCGCTTGGGTGAAATAGGCCCAGATCACCGGATAGACATTGGTGGCCATTTGAAAGAGCAGCAGCACAGTGAGAAGGCCCGCAAGCCCGGGTAGGGCGCGGATTTGGGTGAGCGCGCCGAACGGGTTGGCGCGGGCCCAAGAAAACGGGCGGCGGATCTTGTCGGTGACGGTTTCCGGCAGGATCAGAAAGCCGAAGATGAAGTTGACCCCGGCCAGCGCGGCGGCGGCGTAGAACGGCGCGCGGGTGCCCAGATCGCCCAGGATGCCGCCGATGATGGGGCCGAGGACAAAGCCAAGGCCAAAGGCCGCGCTCACCAATCCAAAGCCTGAGGCGCGGTTTTCACGGGTGGAGGTGTCGGCCATATAGGCCAGCGCGGTGGAGTGTGTGGCCGCCGTGATCCCCCCGATGACGCGCGCGATGAGCAACAGCCAAATGCTGGAGGCCAGGGCCATCACCACATAGTCGAGCGCCATCACGAAAAGCGACAAGAGCAGGATGGGGCGGCGCCCGAAACGGTCTGACAGGTTGCCCACGGTCGGCCCGCAGAGGAACTGCATCACCGCGAAAGAGGTGGTCAGGACGCCGCCCCAAAGGGCCGCATTGGCCAAGGTGCCCCCGCCGACCTCAAGCAGAAGGGCGGGCATGACGGGCAGGATGAGACCGATCCCCATGGAATCGATCATCACGGTCATCAGGATGAAAATGGTCGGCAAGCGGCCTGAGGCGGGGCGAGACATGACAGGACTAAAGCGGTTTCGCGTCGCCGTTTCAATGTTCAATCGAAGCGCGCATTCTTTAAAAGAATGCGGCCGATGTCCTTTGAAGACTTCGCGTTAGATGTGCCCGATTTCTTTGAAAAACTCGCTCAGCAACGCGGCGTATTCCTCGGGTTTCTCAACGCAGGGCAAGTGGCCCACACGCCGCATCAACTCAAACCGCGATCCCGGCACCAGCTCTACGGTTTCGCGCACCAGATCGGGCGGGGTGGCGCCATCCTCGGACCCGGCGATGCCCAGGAGCGGCAGGCGCAACGCGCCGGTGGCGGTGTAGAAATCTGTTCCGGCAATGGCCTCGCAACAGCCGATATAGCCGTCGAGAGGCTGGGATGTCAGCATCGCGCGCCAGGGTGCGACGTCCCCTTGGGTCAGGAAATCGCGGGAAAACCACCGCAGCATGATGTCGCTGGCCACCCCGTCAAGCCCGCGCGCGCGCAGGTCTGTGATCCGATCCTCCCACATGGGGCGGATCCCGATCTTGGCGGCGGTGTTGGACAAAACGAGCGCGCGCACAAGGTCGAGCCGCTTTGCGGCGAGACCCTGACCAATCAGCCCGCCGATGGAGAGCCCGACAAAAACCGCGCCGCGCACCTCAAGGTGGTCGAGCAGCTGTTCCACATCGCGCACCAGCGCACCCATCGTATAAGGCGGGGCGGGGACGGTACTTTGCCCATGACCACGCTTGTCATAACGGATGATGCGCAACCCTTGGGGCAGGTGCGGCAGGACGCCGTCCCACAGGCCAAGATCGGTGCCCAGCGAATTGGCAAAGACCACGGGCGGGCCGGACGGATCGCCATCTTCGCGGTAGTGCAGGGTGACATTGCGCAGTTCAAGCAAGCTCAATAGGGCAATCCCACATAGCTTTGGGCGAGGGTGCGGCGGGCGGCCTCGCTGTCTTCGAGATAGGAGAGTTCGGCGCGCTGCACATTCAGGTCAAAGGCGGATTGATCAGGAAACCGGTGCAGGAGATTGGTCATCCACCAGCTGAAGCGTTGGGTTTTCCAGACGCGTTTGAGTGCGGTTTCGGAATAGGTTTCGAGGCCGTGATCGTCGCCGTCGGCATAGTGCTGCATCAGCGCGCGAAAGAGGTAATGCACGTCGCCCGCGGCAGTGTTGAGGCCCTTGGCGCCTGTGGGCGGCACGATATGGGCGGCATCACCCGCAAGGAACAGACGGCCATATTGCATCGGCTCACACACGAAGGACCGCAACGGCGCGATGGATTTGTCGATCGAAGGGCCGGTGACCAGGTGATCCACGGCGCGCTCTGGCAGGCGGCGTTTCAGCTCTTCCCAGAACCGCGCATCTTCCCAATCGTCGGGACTGTCGGAAAGCGGGCATTGAATGTAGTAGCGGCTGAGCTCTGTCCCGCGCATGGAACACAGTGCAAAGCCACGCGCGGAGTTGGCATAGATCAGTTCGGGGTCAATCGGCGGGGTGCGGGACAGGATGCCGAGCCAGCCAAAGGGATAGGTTTTTTCATATTCGCGGCGCTTGTCCTCGGGGATGGCCTGACGAGAGGGGCCGTGGAACCCATCGCAGCCTGCAATGTAGTCGCAAGCGATCGTTTTGGACTGGCCATCATGGGTGAACGTGACGCGCGGCTGGTCGCCCGCAATGTCATGGAGCTTGACATCCTCACAATTGAAAAGCGTCGTTCCCCCGGCCCCGTCGCGGGCGTCATAGAGATCGCGGGTGAGTTCGGTCTGGCCGTAGACCAGCACGGTTTTGTCAGTCAAGGCGTTGAAATCTATGCGAAAGCTGCGGTCGTCATAGGCGATGAGCGTGCCGTCATGCACCAGCCCTTCGGCCTGCATCCGGTCGCCCACACCTGCCTCGGCCGCCAGCTCGGTCAGGCCGGTTTCCAGCACACCCGCGCGGATGCGGGCCAGCACATAATCGCGCGACCGGCGTTCAAGGACCACCGTGTCGATCCCCTGTCTGAGCAGCAACTGCCCCAGCAAAAGCCCCGCAGGACCGCCGCCGATGATCGCCACCTGACAGCGCATCACAGCAGGTCCATATGCGCCATGATCTGCCCGTGGTCGGAGGCGAGCTTGTTATACGGCGCCTCGGGGTGGGAGCCATCGGTCAGGTGGTCATTGAAGACCGAGAAATACCGCAGCTCCCCCATCCGGTCGGGGTTTTCGGGGTGGAAATGCCGGCTGAGGAAGATCTGGTCGATGGATTCGAAATTGCCGCCAAAGGCAGAGGTGTAGATCATATCGCGCGCCGATTTGCGCACGAAAAGCCGCTCGGCGGAATGCAGGCGCACCCGCTCAACATCCTCTTTTATCTGGATATTTTCTTCCTTCGAGTAGCGATCACTCTGCGTCTCAGCGTCATGGCGCAGCATCCAGGCGTAATTGCGAAATGGCGTCTCGCCGGTGATGATCTCGGTGCTGACGGCGTGTTCGCCATCGTTGAAATCGCCCAAGACCATGACCGGATTGCCCTGTTGCAGCTCGTCCACCACGGCGCGGCGCAGCACCCAAGCCTCCGCCATCCGGCGCAGCGCGGCGCGCAGGCTGCCCATGGCGCGGCCCAGCGGATCATAGCGCGTGAGGTCGGCCTCGGGTGGATAGTCCGCCCCCTCCGGCATGTCATATTCGCCGAGCTTTGATTTGAGATGACAGTTGAAGACGGTGATCACGCGCCCGCCCACGGGGATGCGCGCCTTCAGGATCGGACGCGATACGCGGCGCAGGACGTAGTGCCCTGCATCACCCGCATCCAACCCGCGCAGAGGTTGGAAGGGGATGCGCACCGGCTCGTCTAGGTCCTGAATGATCTCAGGCGTGCCCTCAAAGCCAAAGCGCGACAGGATCGCGATCCCCGGACGCCGTTTGCCCGGCTCACCTGTGTCGGCAGTATTGGGCGCAAAGGCCAGCGCGGCTTGGGTATAGGGCTCCACCTTCAGTTTGCGAAAGATCGCCTTGCGGTGATAGCGCTTGGATTTGTCGGGCACGCTGGCGTCATTGAGGGCGTCGGCACGGGTTGAGGCCTCATCGACCACGGCGCGCAGGGCGTCTTCTTCGAAAATCTCCTGAAAGCCCACGATGTCGGCGTTCATGGTCAGCAATTGATCGGCCATCCAGTCCAGTTTCCAGGCGTATTCCTCAGGCGTGTAGGTCTGGAACCTGTAGTATTCCTTCTCCGCCCCGATCAGGTTTTTGACGTTGAAACTGGCGATGGTGAAACGGGTCATTGCGGTCCTCACTGCAGCGCGCGGGCGAACATGGGCGCGTCCACGTTGCCGCCTGAGATCGTGCATATCACCGCGTCGCCCTCAATTTCGTCAGCATGGAAGAGGGCCGCGGCCACGGCAGCCGCCCCGCCGGGTTCGGCCACCAGCTTTAAACGTTGAAAAATCAGGGCCATGGCCCGCAACGCTTCATCTTCTGAAATCACGATGCCGGGTCCGCAGAGGCGTTTGATGATCGGGAATGTGATCTGTCCGGGCGAGGGGGTCAGGATCGCGTCACAGATATTGCCGGACGCCTGATTGTTGGTCTCAATATGCCCGGATTTGAGCGAGCGGGCCACGTCATCAAACCCTTCCGGCTCCACCGGGCGCACGTGCATATCGGGGGCCTCAGCCTCCAGCGCGAGCGCGACGCCGGAGGTAAACCCGCCGCCGCCACAGCAGACCAGAACTTCGGCCTCGGTGAGGCCAAGCGCGCCGGCCTGCTGCGCAATCTCCAGCCCGCAGGTGCCTTGGCCCGCGATGACCTGAGGTTCGTCATAGGGTTTGATCAAGGTCATGCCGCGCTCAAGTTGCACCTCTTCGCCCAACGCCTCACGGCTCTGGCCGTTTGGGCGATCATAAAGGATCACCTCCGCCCCCAAAGCGCGGGTGTTGTCGATTTTGAGCTGTGGCGCGTCGTTGGGCATGATGATCACCGACGGCACGCCGAATTCGGCGGCCGCGCGGGCCACACCCTGGGCATGGTTGCCGCTGGAGAATGCCAGCACGCCCTTCGCGCGGGTATCGGGGTCCAGCGCGGAGACAGCCGACCGTCCGCCGCGATATTTGAAGCTGCCAGTATGTTGCAGGCATTCAGGCTTCACGTAGAGGCGGCGCCCCGCGATCTCATCGAGAAACGGCGAGGTCATCAGCGGCGTGCGCACGGCGTGCCCGTCAAGCCGGGTTGCGGCGGCGCGGATCAGGTCAATATGGCTCATGTGGCGTCCAAAAGCTGATGTATGGCAGAAAGCGCTTCGGGCTCATCGAGGAAAGGCACGTGGCCGCGATCGGGCACCACGGCGGTGATCATGTCAGGGCGGCGCGCCTGCATTTTGTCGAGGGTCTCTTGCGCAAAGAGGTCCGAATTGGCGCCTTTGATCGTGGCGAGTGGAATGGGTTTCAAACCGTCAAAGAGCTGCCAGAGATCCGGCGCCTCTCCGACACCGGCCTGCCCGATCAGGGCATCGCGCAGCCGGGCGTCATAGCGCAAGGACAGTCCATCCTCCTCTTGCGCCCACATGAACTCTGCCGCCTCGCGCCACCGCGCAAGCGGCACGCCGGGGAAGTCCTGGCCCAGCCCATCGGCCAGCGCGTTGGCCGCTTCATCGAGGTCCGCGTAGGGCGGCACCTTACCCACGTAATCCATTATGCGTGTGATGCCGACCTCGGTCACCTCGGGGCCAATGTCATTGAGGACCACGCTGGCGAGCCGCCCCAGATGCGTGTCTGTTAGCCCCATGGCGATCAGGCCCCCGCGCGACGTACCGATGATCGTCACTTTCTCGATCCCCAGATGGTCCAGCAGCTCAATCGCATCCTGCCCTTCGCGCCGGATGTTGTAGCTCATGAATTCATCCGGGTATTCGGATTTTCCCCGCCCGCGATAATCCGTCCGGATCACGCGATAGGCGCTCAGATGTGGCAGAAGATATGTGAAATCGAGGCTGTTGCGTGTGAGGCCCGCGAGGCACAGGATGGGGTGGCCCGCGCCTTCATCTTCGTAGTGCAGGCGGATGCCGTCAGAGGTGGTGAAATCAGGCATTGGCAAGGTCCGGTATCGTGGTCAGATCAGGCAGCATGTCATGGGGCTTGGCCGGCAGGCGATCGATCGGCTCGCCCGCGCGGTTGACCCATACCGTGCGAAACCCGTACCCCGCCGCCGCCGCCGCATCCCATCCGTTGGACGAGACAAACAACACCTCGTCCCGGGCGCAGCCAAACCGCTGCCCCACCAGATCGTAGACAACGCTTGCAGGCTTGAAGATGCCCACGCTTTCGACCGAGAGCGTGTCATCCAGCACCGGGCCGATGCCTGCGGAGTCCACAGCGCCCTGGAGCATGTCTGGCGACCCGTTTGACAGGATTGCGGTGTTTTTTCCGTGCTCTTTCAAGGTTTTGAGCATGGCGGGCACTTCTGGATAGGCCTCAAGCTCCCAGTAAAGCTGCAAAAGCCGCGCGCGCAGGTCTGCATCCCCGTCCAGCCCTTCTGCCTCCAAGGCCCAGTCCAGACCGTTCTGCGTCACCTCCCAAAAATCGGTATGGGTGTCCATGACCGCGCGCAGCCAAGTGTATTGCAATTGCTTGAGTCGCCAGTGATTGGCGATGGCGGGCCATTTTTTGGCAAACGCCTCGCGCCCCGGCTCGATTGCCGCATTGCGGGCGGCGGCGGCCACGTCAAACAGCGTGCCATAGGCGTCGAAAATGCAGGTGGTGATGGGCATGGCACTCCTCCGGGCGTGTGGCGCAGAGTGGCATGGGCGCGCGCTGCTTGGAAGCAGAGATTTGAGGCCTCCGGCGGGAGTATTTTTGGAAAGATGAAGATCGCAGGCCCGTCCCTCTGGTTCATCTTTCCAGAAATACTCCGGGGGTGCGGGGGCTGGCCCCCGCCCGTTCAGATGCGCAAAAGAACGGCGCCTTTGCGGCCCGGCGTCATCACACCATCCTGGGCGCTGCCGCAGTCTTCGAAATCATAGACCCTGTCGATGCGGGGTGTGAGGCCGCCGGTGGTGATGGCGTCATGTAGCCGCGCGATGGCGGCGGCGCGGGGGGCGGGGGGCAGGATGTAGATGAGTGTGATGTCGATCTTTAGCGCTTTGAACATCATCGGGCCAAAGGGCATGGCGGGTGCCATCTCTTTGCCAGAGCCATAGGTCGCAATCGTGCCCAAAGGGCGCATCACTTGGGTCAACAGCTCGGCGTTTTGACCAAACTCTACCTCCACGGCGCGGTCGATGCCGGCGCCTTGGGTGGTCTCTAGGATCTTGGCGGCTAGGTCCGGATCGGCATAATCAAACACATGGGCCGCGCCCGCAGCGCGGACATCGTCCATGGCCGCGCCGGAGCAGGTCGCGATGACCTGCGCGCCGCCCCAAGCGGCAAGCTGCACCGCGGTATGGCCCACCGCGCCTGCGCCGCCACTGATCAGAAGGGTTTGACCGGCGACATCACCACCGCCAAACACGGTTTGTGCGGCAGTCAGCCCGGGAATGCCAAGCGTCGCGCCATCGCGATCGGATATGGCGTCGGGCAGTGGGACAGCCTGCTCAGACGGCAGGGTGATCTTTTCGGCGGCCGTGCCAAAGGCGCGTTGCCACTGGCCGTTGTAAATCCAAACCCGCTCTCCCACGCGTTTGGCATCCACCCCGTCGCCCACCGCTTCAACCCGGCCTGCGCCGTCAGAATGCGGGATGATCTGGGGGAAGGGCGGTTTCGTCACACCGGGGCGCAGGCCTGCGCGGGCCTTGGCATCAGAGGGGTTCACCCCTGAATAGCTGAGCGCGACGGTGACGTCACCGGGGCCTGGGGGTGGGGTGTCAAACTCCTGGATCGATAGCACATCGGAGGCCGCACCAAACCTGTCATAGCAGATGCCGCGCATCAGGTGGCCTTCGAGGGGGTCAAGATTGGGTTTTGCGCAAGCGGATCACCACATCGACACTGGCAATTTCAGCGCCGTCAGGTGCTGTCGGAATGCGGGTGATTTCCAATTCTTCGGCCGGTGCATCGGTCAGCACCTGGTCGTCTTCCCAAAAGAAATGCGGGTGATCATGGGTGTTGGTGTCGAAATAGCTTTTGGAGCCTTCGACCGTCACCTCTTGGACCAGACCGGCATCGCGGAACGCGTGCACGGTGTTGTACACGGTCGCCAGAGACACGGTTTCGCCGTGTTCCTTGGCCGACGCAAACAGGCTTTCCGCGGTGAAATGGCGGTGTTTGCCATCGCCCACCAGCAAGGCCGCCAAAGCCACGCGTTGCCGCGTCGGCCTGAGATCTGCGGAGGCCAGCCAATCGGTGGAGCGTTTGATTGCGTGCGTGTCTGTCATGATGCGTTCCTTGCAATAGGTGATATATAGGCGCTGAACCCGGCGGATTTCAATCATATTTGACGTGCGGGCGTCTCTGTCGCGGCCTGTCATGACCACCTGCGGGGTCGCGCACGGGCTTGCATGGGGCTTTGTCCGGGTGCTAGAGGGTCGCGGTGAACGGGGAAATTGACCAAGGGGGCCGTCTTTTGGCTGACTATCCAAGCCATTTTGACCGCGAGGATCTGCTGAAATGCGCGCGCGGTGAGCTCTTTGGTCCGGGCAATGCGCAATTGCCGGAACCGCCCATGCTGATGATGGATCGGATCACCGATGTGTCCGGCGATGGCGGCGCCCATGGCAAAGGTCATGTGGTGGCCGAGTTCGATATCACCCCGGATCTGTGGTTTTTCGACTGTCACTTTCCGGGCAATCCGATCATGCCGGGCTGTTTGGGCCTGGATGGGCTGTGGCAGCTCACCGGCTTTAACCTCGGCTGGCGCGGCTGGCAGGGGCGTGGTTACGCGCTGGGCGTGGGTGAGGTGAAACTCACCGGGATGGTGCGCCCCGATCGCAAAATGCTGACCTATTACGTTGACTTCACCAAAGCGCTGCAAACCCGTCGTTTGACGATGGGGGTTGCGGATGGCCGGGTTGAGGCGGATGGTGAGGTGATCTATCAGGTCAAGGATATGAAGGTCGCGCTGTCGGAAAGCTGATGGCGTGCTCGGCATAAGATCCTGACGAGAGGGAGAACCAGGATGCGTCGCGTCGTTGTCACCGGGTTGGGAATTGTCTCAAGCATCGGGAATTCCGCCGAAGAGGTCACCGCGTCGCTCAAGGCGGGGCGGTCGGGTATTTCCGCCAATGCGGATATGGCGGAACACGGCTTTCGCAGCCAGATCGCGGGCGCGCCCGATATTGATCTGGCAGCCGCCATCGACAAACGGACCCTGCGGTTCATGGGCCCCGGGGCGGGCTATGCGTTTTTGGCCATGGAGCAGGCGATTGCCGATGCCGGGTTAACTGAGGCGGAGGTGTCGGACCCCAAGACGGGGTTGGTGGCAGGCTCTGGCGGGCCGTCAACCTCGGCCATGTTGGCCGCTCATCAAACCGTGTTGAAGACCGGTGCGACCAAGCGGATCGGGCCCTTTGCCGTGCCCAAGACCATGTGTTCGACGATCTCGGCCAATCTCAGCACCGCGTTCAAGATCAAAGGCATCAATTATTCCATCACCTCGGCCTGTTCCACGTCGCTGCATTGCATCGGCAACGCGGCAGAGCAGATTATGATGGGAAAACAGGATGTTATGTTCGCGGGCGGGGGTGAAGAGCTCGATTGGACCTTGTCGTGCCTGTTTGATGCGATGGGCGCGATGTCTTCAAAATTCAACGACACGCCAGAGCGGGCCTCGCGCGCGTTCGATCAGGACCGGGATGGGTTTGTCATCTCAGGCGGCGGCGGGATTGTCGTGTTGGAAGATCTGGAACGTGCCAAGGCGCGGGGCGCCAAAATCTATGCCGAAGTGACCGGCTATGCGGCCACATCTGACGGCCATGACATGGTGGCCCCGTCCGGCGAGGGCGGAGAACGCGCGATGCGTCTGGCCCTGAGCCAACTCGGCGCGGATCGCAAGGTTGGTTACATCAACGCTCATGGCACCTCAACGCCCGTGGGCGATGTGGGCGAGGTTGAGGCCGTGCGGCGGATCTTTGGCGAAGGTCAGGTGCCGCCGATCTCTTCGACCAAATCCATGACAGGCCATGCGCAGGGCGCGGCGGGCGCGCTTGAGGCGATATTCTGTCTTTTGGCGCTCGACGGGGATTTCATCATTCCTTCCATCAATGTGGAGACCCTCGATCCCGGGATCGCCCCTGGGGAAGTGGCCACGGCATTGATTGAGGCGGCAGGCCTCGACACGGTGATGACCAACTCTTTCGGGTTTGGCGGGACGAACGGGTCCATGCTGATGAGCAAATATCACGGGGACTGACGTATCAGGGTGGCCAGAGCCGCGTGTTGGGTCGCGATCTGGACTGGTAAGAGACATGGCCCGGCGGGAGAATTTCAATGAAAATCAAATGCATATTGTCGGCACTTGCCCTGTCGACGGGGGCGGCTCATGCGGATATGTCGATGTCGTTCAACTGGGGCAACATCCCGCTCTGCACCTCTGGCAAACCGAACCGCGTGGGCAATCCGGCCTTTGCGATGAAGGGTGTTCCAGCCGGCACCACGAAGATCGTGTTCAAGATGAAGGATCTCGATGTGCCCAGCTACAATCACGGGGGCGGCACGGTTTCGGTTGAGATGAGTGGCAATGGCACGATCCCGGCGGGCGTGTTCAAATACAAAAGCCCCTGCCCACCGAACGGCAAACACACCTATCAATGGACGGCCACGGCAAAATTCGGGTCCAAGACGCTGGCCACTGCGGCGGCACAACGCAAATACCCCGAGTGAGGGGCAAGGCTGCGCTGCGGTCAGATAAGAAACGAGGGGCGAAGGTCACATGAATAAATCAATGACGGGGCAGCGTGGCCTGGTGATGGGCGTGGCCAATGACCGCTCCATCGCGTGGGGCATTGCGAAGGCGATGCATGAGGCGGGGGCAGAACTGGCGTTTTCGTATCAGGGGGATGCGTTCGGCAAGCGGGTGGAGCCGTTGGCAGACTCTGTCGGCTCCAAGCTGTTGCTGGATATGGATGTGACCAATGAAGCCTCTGTCGAGAAAGGGTTCAATGAGCTCAAACAGAGCTGGCCCACGATTGACTTTGTCGTCCATGCCATTGCTTTTTCAGATAAATCTGAGCTGACGGGGCGGTTTCTGAACACCTCGCGGCAGAACTTCAAGAACTCGATGGATATCTCGTGTTTTTCCTTTATCGAAGTGGCGCGCCGGGCCTATCCGATGATGAAAGACAATGGTGGCACGCTTTTGACGCTGACCTATCAAGGGTCCAGCCGCGTGGCGCCGAATTACAATGTGATGGGGGTGGCCAAGGCCGCCCTTGAGGCCACGACGCGCTATCTGGCCAATGATCTGGGGCCCGACAAGATCCGGGTGAATGCGATCTCTCCGGGGCCAATGAAAACGCTGGCGGGCGCGGCCATCGGGGGGGCGCGCAAGACGTTTCGGCATACTGAGGAAAACGCGCCTTTGCGGTCCAATGCGACGCTGGAGGCTGTGGGCGGTACCGCCGTTTACCTGGCCTCACCGGCCGGGGCCTATACGACGGGCGAAATCATCCGCGTGGATGGTGGGTTCCACGTGTTGGGCATGCCGCAGGCCGAGCATCTTTGACATAAATTTGCCTTTTTGCCTTCGTGCTTGCGCCGTTTTGAGGGTGTAGCCCACCCGCATGGATATTCTGAACGAAAGCAAATTCCAGGGTCGGCAACAGGCTTGCAAAGAGCGGTCTCGCAAGGCAAACCGCTATGCGCGGATCCTGCTTTGGGTGACGGCTGCGGTTGGGCTTTTTGCGGTTTATCAACACCGTGAGCTTGCACCGCCTGTGCATGACGGCATGTTCACCGTGGCCGCGGTGACGACGGATATCCTGGGCGGGGCGCATGAAACACGCGGGGCGGTCCAGAACATGTTTGGCGGGGCATCCGCATCCGGCAGCCAGCCGGAATTCAACGCCATTACGCGCTGGTTGTTGGACAATCGGTGAGATCCGGGATCTGGGCGGGTAAAAAATTAGAATTTTTTGCGCATTTTCTTCGAAGAAAATGGCGTGCAGAATGTCAAAACCACTGCCCTGGCTCCATCAGGCCTAAATCCAGCAATTGCCGCGAATGCCATTCAAAAGGCGCGGTGTTGTGCCAGCAGAAATTGTGAATATCGAAGGTCGATCCGGGGTTTGTTTTCAAGGCTTTTGCCGTTCGGAATGACATAATCGCGGCGGTCAGGTTGTTGTGCCACGGGCAGGCATAGGTGTTGTATTCTTCATCCGAGAACGTGTGATTGTCGCGCAAAAGCAGCTCTGGCTGAGCGCGAAAGAGCGCGATCCGGTCGATCTTGCGCTTGTCTTGCGGGACATGTTCCTCATAGCGCCACCTGAGCCCGCCATAGAAATCAAGCTGCCGTTCCTGGGGGTCATCGCTATCGGGGCGTTTCTTGCGCGCCAGCGCGTAATAGCCTGAGCGATCCAGATGCGCCTCTTCCAAAGACACGCCATTGCGGTACCGACCCAAGTCTTTGGCATATATATCAATGACATAGGTGAGCATTGCGTCGCGACGCTCTTCCGCGTGAAAGGTCAGCAATTCCCCCACTGTGCGGGTCTCACAAAACGGGAAGAACAGGTATTCGGCGTTGAAACAGTAATACATCCACATGCCAGGCAGCGCCTTGATCATGCGATTGACCACGCGCACATAGCTGTCCCCGCGCGTCACATCAAAGCCCACGCGATGCACTTTGCTGGCCACATCCGGGGCCAGGGAAAACGCCTCGGGCATGAAGGCGAAGACCTGGGTGAATTTCAGATCCAAATGGTGGCGCAACGTGCTGTCGATCTCAATCTCGTCTTCCACGAAAATGAGCGCGACGGGGCCCTTGGCAAGAAGCTCCTGACCGGTGCTCAAAAGCGCGTTGAGAGAGGGGAAATCCATGCGATTTTTTGTCTTTTCACTGCTGCGCGGTCAGTTACGGGCATTTTGTCTTTCATTGCAAGTCACCGCTGTGATCGTGTAGGCAATCCGTCTATATCTCGTCAACGATTGCGCGAACCACGGAAAGCCCGGATGTCTGAGCCCAAGAAACTGTTCATTAAGACCTATGGCTGTCAGATGAATGTTTATGACAGTGAGCGTATGGCCGAGGCCATGGGCGGGGTGGGGTATGTGGAGACACAGACGCCCGACGACGCGGATATGATCCTGCTCAACACCTGTCACATCCGCGAAAAGGCCGCCGAAAAGGTCTATTCGGAGCTGGGGCGGTTTCGCAAGCTCAAGGACGCGCGCCCGGATCTGACCATCGGTGTGGCGGGTTGTGTCGCGCAGGCCGAAGGCGAAGAGATCATGCGCCGTCAGCCGCTTGTCGATCTGGTGGTGGGGCCGCAAAGCTATCACAACCTGCCCAAGCTGGAGGCCAAGGCGCGCGCCGGTGAAAAGGCGCTCGATACGGATTTCCCGCTAGAGGACAAATTCGAAGAGTTGAAAGCGCGGCCCAAGGCCAAGCGCGCCCCGGCGGCGTTTTTGACGGTGCAGGAAGGCTGTGACAAATTCTGCGCCTTTTGCGTGGTGCCTTATACGCGCGGGGCAGAGGTGAGCCGCCCGGTGGCGCGTGTTCTGCAAGAGGCGCGCGATCTGGTGGAGCGCGGCGTGCGCGAGATCACCCTGTTGGGCCAGAATGTGAATGCCTATCACGGGGCGGGGCCCGATGGCGCAGATTGGTCGCTGGCCCGGCTGATCTGGGCGCTCAATGATATCGACGGGCTGGAGCGGATCCGCTTTACCACCTCGCACCCCAATGACATGGATGACGATCTGATCGAGGCTCATGGCACTTGTGACAAACTGATGCCGTATCTGCATTTGCCGGTGCAGTCCGGCAGCGACGCGATCCTCAAACGGATGAACCGCAAACACACCGCCGAGAGCTATTTGCGCCTGATTGAGCGGATCCGCGCGGCGCGGCCCGATATCCTGATGTCGGGCGATTTCATCGTGGGTTTTCCCGAAGAGACGGATGCGGATTTTCAGGCCACGATGGATTTGGTGGAGGCGGTGGGCTACGGCTATGCCTATTCCTTTAAGTATTCGACCCGTCCGGGCACACCCGCGGCAGAGCGCGCGCAAGTGCCCGAAGAGGTCAAATCAGAGCGTCTTCAGCGGTTGCAGGCGCTGATCACCCGCCAGCAACGCGAGGTGCAGGACGCGATGGTAGGGCGCACGGTCAAGGTGCTGTTTGAAAAGCCCGGCCGTTTGCCAGGGCAAATGGTGGGCAAGTCGGACTACCTGCACGCGGTCCACGTGGCCGATGCCCCTGTGGTGGCAGGTGATATCGCGCAGGTCGAGATCACTGAAAGCGGCGCGAATTCCCTCGCTGGACGGATCAAGGCGACCTGATTCGTCGCACGCCGCGCTGCGACACGATTCTGCCTGTGGATGCTTTGCTGTCCCAACTGTGGATGCTTTTTGACCCCAAATTGGGCTTAGGTTGTTTCCATTCCGTGGATAATCGCCCCGGATTCGGCCTTCACAACGGGTCGAAACTTGTTACACTCAAAGGATAATTTGTATCGCCACGGGGGATCTGCCCGGTGCCTCAGGCGATGCGGGGGATCATGTATAAAGGATAGGGGCTGTGCAAAAGAACCTTGCGAAGTCAATTCGCGGTGTCCTTGGCGGTATTGCTGCCGTCGCCTTGGGCGCCACTCTTTTCGCCACGGATGCGTCTGCACAAACGCAACGCACCGTGATTGGCGAAAACTACACTCCAACTGTTTGGGTTGACCCGGATGGATGTGAGCATTGGGTGATGGATGACGGTTGGGAAGGGTATATGACCCCCCATGTGAACCGTCAGGGGATCCCGGTTTGCCGTCGTGGCAATGTCTGCGGTGTGATGAATTCCGATCAGCTGTTTGCAACCGACAGTGCGCGGATCAGCGCAGCCGGTAAGCAACATTTGGCGAGCTTTTTCCAGCAGGCGGGTGCGATTTCCTACATCATCACCGGCCACACCGACAGCCGTGCCTCGGATCAGTACAATCTTGATCTGTCCTACCGTCGGGCCACCGCCGTTGCCTCCATCGCGCAGGCCAGTGGCGCCCGGATCGCGGATGTCCGCGGTTATGGCGAACGCCTGCCCAAGGCATCCAACAGAACAGCCGCGGGGATGCAGAAAAACCGCCGCGTTGAAATCATCTGCATTCGCTAGGGGAACGTTATGAAAGCATTGAAACTCACACTGCTGCTGCCGGCCGTGGTGGCCGTATCGGCCTGCGGGTCCAAGGTTGACAAAACCGTTGACCGTGGCATCGACGCCAAGCACCTCAGCCAGCTGCAAGCCGGTATTTGGGTGGATCCCAATGGCTGTGATCACTGGATCATTGATGACGGCGCCGAAGGGTATCTGTCACAGCGGCTTGACCCCTATGGCAAGCCTGTCTGCTCTGGCACCGCGCCGCCCAACACGGCCACGGGTGCGTTCAAATCGGGCTCGCCCATCGCTGACCCGATCTGATCGAATTTCAGTCGAATGGATGCCGCGGGGGTCACCCTCCGCGGCATTTTTTGTGCGATTGACCGTGTTTGCCCATGAGGCCTTGCAGTTGCCCCATCCAGTTGGCACGCTACCGTTAGGGACACGCGTTACAGGAGATATTTTTGGCCATAGAAGCCTTGCCACCGACAGATGACCTGACGGCGTTGCACGAAGAGGTCATTGAATTTCCTGACAATTTTCTGCTGATCGACCTATGTGGAGAGCATGATCGCAACCTCGCTGAGATTGAGCGTCAGCTGGGCGTGCAAATCATGCGCCGGGGGAATCAGTTGGCCATTATCGGCGAAAAAGACAGCACGACCGCCACGGTGTCGGTTTTGACCGCGCTTTATGCCCGCCTTGAGGCAGGCCGCAGCGTTGAGGCCGCCGATGTCGACCGGGAGCTGCGCATGGGCGGGCCAAGTGACGGGACCGAGCCGGACACTGGCAGCTATGACGGCGATCAGCTTGAGATGTTTCGCGGTGGCACGGTTGAGATCAAGACCCGCAAAAAGCTGGTGGAGCCGCGTACTGATGCGCAAAAGGCCTATGTGATGTCGCTGTTTAAGAACGAGCTGGCATTTGGCATTGGTCCGGCGGGCACCGGCAAGACCTATCTGGCGGTGGCCGCGGGTGTGTCCATGTTCATAGAAGGCAAAGTGGATCGGATCATCCTGTCACGTCCGGCGGTCGAGGCGGGCGAAAAGCTGGGCTATCTGCCGGGGGATATGAAGGACAAGGTCGATCCTTATATGCAGCCGCTTTATGACGCGCTGAATGATTTTCTGCCGTCCAAACAGGTTGCCAAACTGATCGAGGAAAAGCGCATTGAGATTGCGCCGCTGGCCTTTATGCGGGGGCGGACGCTGGCCAATGCGTTTGTGGTGCTCGACGAGGCACAAAATGCCACCTCGATGCAGATGAAGATGTTTCTCACCCGTTTGGGCGAGGGCAGCCGCATGGTCATCACCGGGGACCGCAGTCAGGTGGATTTGCCGCGCGGGGTGACCAGTGGCCTGCATGATGCCGAACGGCTTTTGACCTCTATCCCGAAGATTTCATTCAATTATTTCACGGCCAAAGATGTGGTGCGCCATCCGCTAGTGGCCGCGATTATTGAGGCCTATGACGCGGATACCGGATGATCACCGAGATTGCTTTCGAGGATCCCCGCTGGGCCGATATGGGGTTTAAAACCCTGGCGGAGGCGGCCGCGAAAGCCACGCTTGCGCATCTTTTGGAGGCCGCGGATTGGCAGATCAGCATCCTGGCCTGTGATGACGCCCGCATTGCTGAGCTCAATGAGGATTTCCGCGACAAGGCGACGGCGACGAATGTTCTGTCCTGGCCGTCAGATGAGCGCGGCGCGCTGGAGCCGGGCGGCGACCCCATTCCGCCGGCGGACCCGGAGCTTGGCGATATCGCGATTGCCTATGACACCTGCGCGGCGGAGGCAGAGGCGGCGGGCTTGAGTTTGGCCCAGCACACGACGCATTTGATTGTTCATGCAACTTTGCATCTTTTGGGCTATGACCATGTCCGTGACGAAGATGCCACTTTGATGGAACGCATTGAGATAGAAATACTTGGCAAACTGGGCGTTCCTAACCCATATTAGGGTTTCCCGGTTTTTTGGATGAGGACAATGGGCGAAAGCACGGACGGATCCGGTAGCGGATCTTCTACCGCAGCGTGGAGCACGCAGGCGGATAGTCAAAATAGCGACAACGCATCTGGCGCGGAGATCGGATTTTTCCGCAAGATGATCGGCGCTCTCACCCTGAACGAGACCCCCTCAAAGGACGATGAGGCCGAGGCCCCGGCGCCTCAATCCGTGGGCATGCTCAATCTGCGGACGTTGACGGTCGAGGATGTGGCGATCCCGCGCTCTGACATTGTGTCCGTGCCCATCGACACGACCAAGGATGAGCTTGTGACCACGTTTCGCGAAAGTGGGCTCACGCGGTTGCCGGTGTTTGAAGGCACCTTGGACACGCCCATGGGGTTTGCGCATCTCAAGGATTTTGCCCTCAAGCACGGGTTCAACGGCAGTGGCGGGCGGTTTTCGCTGAAAAAACTTCTGCGCCCGCTTGTCTATGTTCCGGCGTCTATGCCCATCGGTGTGCTGTTGCAAAAGATGCAAAATGAGCGGCGGCACATGGCGCTCGTGATCGATGAATATGGCGGCGTCGATGGGTTGGTCACCATCGAAGATCTGATCGAACAGGTTGTGGGTGAAATCGCCGATGAGCATGATATTGACGATGATACCCAGTTTTTTGTGGAAAAGTCTGGCGCTTATGTCGCCTTAGCGAAAACCCCGCTGAAAGATTTTGAGACCGCGATTGGCATGTCTCTCACCTCGGAAGAGGAGATAGACGAAGAAGAGATTGACACGCTGGGGGGGTTGCTCTTCATGCTTTTGGGCCGCGTTCCGGTCCGGGGCGAGATGGTTGAGCACCCCGGCGGCACCGTGTTCGAGGTGATCGATGCCGACCCGCGCCGCATCAAGCGGCTGCGTGTGCGGCTGCCTGGCCATACGGACACGCAAGGGTAATCCGGCATGGAGCTTGAGGATTTCCTGGCCCTGCGCAAGTCGGGTCAACTTCTGATCTGCGCAGTCATCGGGGCGTTTGCCGCCCTGGGTCAGGCCCCGTTTGATCTGTGGTTCATGCCGCTTTTGGCGCTCGGCGCGCTGTTTGCGTTGATCCGCAAAGCGCGCAGTCCGAAACACGCATTTGGTCTCACTTGGGCGGCGGGCATGGGGTATTTTGCCGTCGCACTGTTCTGGATTGTGGAGCCGTTCCTTGTCGATATCGCGCGGCACGGCTGGATGGCGCCTTTCGCGCTTTTTGGGGTCAGTTTTGGCTTTGGCCTCTTCTGGGCGGTGGCGGGGTGGGTCACCTATCGCCTACGCGGTCAAGCCATTGCTTTCATGTGTGCTTTCGTCGTGGTGGAGGCAGTGCGCGGGTATGCTTTGACGGGGTTTCCCTGGGCGCAGATCGGGCATGCGTTCATTGATACGCCGTGGCTTTACTGGTCCGCTTTTGCGGGATCTTTGGGCCTGACCGCGCTGGTTCTTTTGGGCGCGGTCGGCGTGACATACCTGATTGAACGCGCCCTCATGAAGGGCCTTATGGCGGTGGTCACTTTGGTGGTTTTGGCGGTGCTGGGCGTCACGCTGACGCCGGTGTCAGAGCCCATCGCTGATCGCCCCACCATCCGCATCATCCACACCAATGAGGCGCAAGAGACGCGCTGGGATCCCGCGATGATCCCCGGCGCCTTCGACAAAAAACTGGAGTTTACCGGCGCGCCCGCTGAGACGGGGCCCGATCTGATTGTCTGGCCGGAAACGTCCATTCCGGTCTTGCTGGAACGCGCGGATGCCACGCTGGCCGCGATTGCCGATGAGGCGCGGGGCACGCCTGTGGTCGCCGGGTTGCAGCGGTTCGACGGAGAAGATTTTTACAATTCTCTCATACGGTTGAACGGCGAAGGTGAAGTCGACACGATCTATGACAAACACCATTTGGTGCCCTTTGGCGAATATGTTCCATTCGGGGATGTGCTGGCCAAGGTCGGTATTTTCGGTCTCGCCGATACGACGGGCGGTGGCTATGCCGCGGGGCCCGGGCCGCAAGTCATGGATTTTGGCGCGCTTGGTAAAGCGCTGCCTCTGATCTGCTACGAGGGTGTTTTTCCGCAGGATGTGGGCGGCTATGAGGAACGCCCCGAATTCCTTTTGCTGATCACCAATGATGCGTGGTTTGGGGAAATCTCCGGCCCGTATCAGCACCTGGCCCAGGCCCGTCTGCGCAGCGCCGAACAGGGTTTGCCGATGGTTCGGGCGGCCAATACGGGCGTGTCTGCGCTGATTGATGCGCATGGCCGCGTGACCGAGCAAAAGGGTCTGGGGGATGCAGGGTGGCTGGATGTGTCCTTGCCGCCTGCGCGGCCTCCGACGCTCTATTCCCGGATGGGCGACCTGCCGATTGTGGCTTTTGCGCTGCTTTTGCTGGGTGTCGCCGCGGTGCGGGCCAGAGTTACCCATTGACGCGCTGGGCGCTTGCGCCTAAGCACGCGTGACCGCCACAACGGCTTCCTGACGTGGCGGATTTTTATTTACTGGAGCACTTCCCATGTCCCGTCAGAATTACACTTTCACCTCTGAATCCGTGTCAGAGGGCCACCCCGATAAAGTTTGCGACCGCATTTCCGATGCCGTGCTGGATGCCTTCCTCGCCGAAGATCCGCTCGCCCGTGTCGCGTGTGAGACCTTTGCCACCACCAACCGTGTGGTCATCGGCGGTGAAGTGGGGCTGACCGATCAGGACAAGCTGCGCGATTACATGGGCCGCATTGATCAGATCGCGCGCGATTGTATCCAGGATATCGGCTACGAGCAGGACAAATTTCACTGGAAAACCTGTGAAGTGACCAACCTGCTGCACGAACAATCCGCCCATATTGCCCAAGGGGTGACAGGGCAGGACAATCGCGATGAAGGCGCGGGCGACCAAGGTATCATGTTCGGATACGCCACGACGGAGACGGACGCGCTCATGCCAGCGCCGATCCAGTACTCCCACGCAATCCTGCGGCGCTTGGCGGAGGTGCGTAAATCCGGTGCGGAGCCAGCGCTTGGCCCCGATGCCAAATCGCAGCTGTCCGTGGTGTATGAAAACGGTGTTCCGACGGGCGTGTCCTCGGTCGTGTTGTCGACGCAGCATTTGGATGCGGACCTGACGAGCGATGATATCCGCGCGATTGTGGAGCCCTATATCACAGAAGAACTGCCCGAGGGTTGGCTGACGGACGCCACAGAATGGCACGTAAACCCCACCGGCAAGTTCGTGATCGGCGGCCCGGACGGGGATGCCGGCCTGACCGGTCGCAAGATCATCGTCGACACCTATGGCGGGGCCGCGCCCCATGGCGGCGGTGCGTTTTCGGGCAAAGACCCAACCAAGGTGGACCGCTCTGCCGCCTATGCCGCGCGGTACTTGGCCAAAAACGTGGTCGCCGCAGGTATGGCGGAGCGCTGCACGATTCAGCTGTCCTACGCCATTGGTGTGGCAAAACCCCTCTCGATCTACGCTGACACGCATGGCACCGGAGAGGTGGCACCGGCGGAGATCGAAAAGGCGGTTGCCGCCTCAATGGACCTGACGCCGCGTGGCATTCGTGAACAGCTGGAGCTGAACAAGCCGATCTATCAGCGCACAGCGGCTTATGGGCATTTCGGACGTGCGCCTGAGGCCGATGGCGGATTTTCGTGGGAACGGACGGACCTCGTGGATGCCTTGAAGAAAGCGGTCTGATCTGGGATTTGTCTTAGGATTTGCCTGTATCTGTGGATAAGTCTGGCGTTGTGATCGCATATTGGTGGTTGCCATGACCAAGAAATCCCACCCATCTGGTGCCCCTTGGCGCAATTTCTACGGTCGGACAAAGGGCAAGACCCTGCGCCCGTCGCAAGAGACCTATCTTGCGGAAGATCTGCATCGGTTGGCGCCGGGCCCTGTCGATTGGGACATCAATCCCGACCGAGAGCCGCTTGATTTGGAAAGGCTTTTTGACGGTCGGGACGTTTGGCTTGAGATCGGTTTTGGCGGTGGGGAGCACATGGTGCATCAGGCCGCGCTCAACCCCGAAATAGGCATGATCGGGTGTGAGCCATACATCAACGGCGTGGCGATGCTTCTGGGCAAAATCCGCGATGCGCGGTGTGAAAACATTCGAATTCATCCCGGTGACGTGCGCGATCTGTTTGATGTTTTGCCTGCGCAATCGATTGCCAAAGCGTTTCTGCTTTATCCGGATCCGTGGCCCAAGAAACGCCATCACCGTCGGCGTTTCGTGACGGCGGAGTATCTGGAGCCGCTGGCCCGCGTGCTGCAACCCGGTGCCGAGTTTCGGGTGGCAACCGACATTCCCGATTACGTGCGGCAAGCCTTGCAAGAGGTGCCTCGCCATGGGTTCACATGGACGGCGGAGCGACCAGAGGATTGGCGCGTGGCCTCGCCCGATTGGACGCGCACGCGTTATGAGGCGAAGGCGATCCGGGAAGGTCGCGTGCCACATTACCTTACCTTTACAAAGGCTTGAGGAAAGACCACCCGTCCCGGACTTGATCCGGGACCTCGCCCCACCGCGCCCGTAGAGGCCCCGGATCAGGTCCGGGGCGGGATATCTGTGACGTTAAGCATTGCCAAAAGTCACAACCGGTCGCCCAGCCGCTCCAGCATGCCAAGGCAGAGCGCGAGCTGGTCTATATCCAGATATTCGTCGGCTTTGTGCGCCTGTTCAATGGACCCCGGCCCGCAGATGGCCACGGACATGCCCGCCTGTTGAAAGAGCCCGGCTTCGGTGCCGAAGGCCACAAGATCGGTGCCGTTTGCACCGGTGAGGTCCATCACGAGATCCCGGGCGGGATTCTCTTCCATGGGCAGCAGGCCTTCGACCTCGGCCAGCACTTCGGTGGTGATGGTCGCCTCTGGATCCACCTGCCGCATCGCGGGCAGCAGGTCATCCTCGCAGAGCCGTTCCAGAGCATCCTTGACGAACACCGCATCCGAGGGCTGCACCGGGCGCATGTCCCAGGCCACGGACGCGCAATCGGGGATCACGTTATGGGCCACGCCGCCGATCAAGGACCCGGTGTTGAGCGTGGTATAGGGGGGCACGAAGTTTGACCCCTCTGGCACCCGCGCGGGAAGCTCGTCTTTCAACGCGATGATCTTGCTGACAAATTGCGCCGCGAACTCCACCGCGTTGACGCCGAGATCAGGGGCGGAGCCGTGGCCTGCCAGCCCGGAAAAATGCGTGGTGTATTCGTAGCACCCTTTATGCCCGTCGATCACTCGCATCGAGGTGGGTTCGCCCACGATGGCCAAGGAAGGACGTATGCCCATATCCGCCAAGCTTTTCACCAATGCCTCGGCGCCAAAGCATCCGGTTTCTTCGTCATAGGTAAAGGCGAAATGCACCGGCCGGTCTGTGACGCGGGCGGCGAAATGGGGGGCCATGACGGTGCAGGCGGCGACAAAGCCTTTCATATCGCAGGACCCGCGCCCGAACAGACGGCCATCGCGCTCGACCATCTCGAACGGGTCGGAGGCCCAGACCTGATCCTTCACGGGCACCACATCGGTATGGCCCGACAGCACGAGACCACCTGCAACATCGGGACCCAACGTGGCGAAAAGATTGGCCTTTTCACCGGTCGCATCGGGGATTGTTTCGACCCGCGCGCCGGCACCTTCCAGCCGTTCGGCCAGATAGGCGATGATGTCGAGATTGCTTTCGCTGGAGACGGTGGGAAAGGCGATGAGATCGCCCAGCATCGCGCGGGTTTGGGTCAGTGTGTCCATACCGCGACCGTGCGGGCAGGGCGGCCGGAAATCAAGCGCGGAGAACCTATAAGCCGGATTCTGTCCCGGGGGCGGACCCCCATGGATGACCATTCCTCTGGGCGCACGGTTGCCCGCGCGCGTCTAGCTGCCAACCCGAACCACGGGGCCAAGGCTGGCCCATATGCGGTTCCTATTCGGCATTGCTCCCGGTGGGGCTTGCCATGCCGGTCCGGTTGCCCGTCCCGCGGTGGGCTCTTACCCCACCGTTTCACCCTTACCCACGCGGATCGCGACGCGGTCTGCGAAGGCGGTTTCATTTCTGTGGCGCTTTCCCTCGGGTTGCCCCGGCCGGGCGTTACCCGGCACCGTTGCCTTGTGGAGTCCGGACTTTCCTCGCATCCGGGCCAAAGCCCGAACACGCGGCCATCCGGTCCTCCGCGCGAGGGTGGGCGTAGGCGTTTCAGCCTCTCTGGTCAATCCCGAAGCGCGCGGCGAGGTTTGCCGCCAGCGCGCGATCGGTGGCGTCTGGTGCGGTCTGTGGTGCAATAAACTGCCGTGTTGCCATGGGGCGGAAGCGTTGGCGAAAGGCGTGCAACACGGCCTTTTCCCCTCGGGCGAGGTCATAGCCGAACTGCGCGGCACTAGTGGCAAAATCGGTGCTGCTGGGCGTGGGCTCTGGCCAGATCGACAGGCCAAGCCGCGCGAGCCTTTGCCAGTCAAACCGACATCCAGGATCAAACTTGCGGTCAGGGGCCATGTCAGAGTGGCCGATTACCCCGTGGGCGGGGATGGACCAGCGCCGCAAGATGCCAGACAGGAGGGGTTCGAGTGCGGCCATCAGAGGCTCGGAAAAGGGTGTATAGCCGGTGTTATCAAGCTCAATCCCGATGGAGCGGGAATTGATATCATCGCGCCCGCGCCAGGTGCCGGAGCCTGCGTGCCAGGCGCGTTTTTCCTCGTCAACCAGTTGGAATACAACGCCTTTGCCTGAGATCAGGTAATGGGAGGACACCTCTGCCTCCGGATCGCAAAGCCGGTCCAGTGCGGCCTGGCACGGGGACATCGCCGTGTAGTGGAGCACCACAAGCTCAGGGCGCAGACCGTCAATTCGCTCACCGAAATTGGGGGAGGCGTGCCAGCGGACCTCTGCGGTCATATCTCAGCCGTTGGTGGCGTTGCGGAAGGGGGCCGGGTTCCAGTTGCAGGCATAGCCATCGCCATCGGGGTCAAGACCCAGCCGGTCGCGCGACGGGCCGCCGCGAGACAGAAAATCCTGCTGTGCGCGGTCGGGCGAGCCGTATTCGGCGCAATTGCGGGCAAAGCGCGCGTCCTTGTTGATGCCCACGCGGGAATAGACGCGGGTGCCCACTGGGTGCGATGTCGACAGCGCATAGGCCACGATGTTGGGTTGCGCATCATTGACGCGATTGGGCAGGGCGGTGGGTTGGATCACCTGATATTGCGCGCGATTGCGTTCGATCAGGGCGGCGTCACTTTCGATGGTGCGCACATTGTCCACGGCCTCAAAATCATTCTCAACAGAGATGCCAGTCGAGGTCTCAACAGTTTGCGGCGCCGGGTTTGACGGGCTTGCGTCCAATGGGGCCACCCCGGAATTGGTGCGCGTGGCGGCCAGCGTCGCGGCGGCCTCTTGCGCGATGGTCTCTTGTTCGTTGATCGCCGTCAGGGGCGTGCCCACTGCGGTCGATTGCAGCGGTTCATTGGACACGGCATTGGCCGGTGGGATCGGTGTCACCGTGTTGGATTGCGCGCGCGCCTGCTGTTGCGCCTGGTATTCGTTGTAGTCCCCAAAGCCCACGCCAGCGGCGCTGTCGGGCACGCTAGGCGAACAGGCTGCCATGGCCAAAAGGGCCACCGGTAACGTTATAAATCGCATGGTCTGCTACTCTGCCATTTTTTATATTGGCATCGTTTTACCACCATTTGCCCGGTTTGGCTACAAATCCGGCGGCATTTTCGAGCGCGTAAGCGGTGTTCAGCAGATCGCCTTCCTCCCACGGGCGGCCAATCAACTGAAGGCCAAGAGGCAGGCCTTGCGCGTCGAGACCAGCCGGCACCGCGATGCCCGGAAGACCGGCGAGGTTGACCGTGACCGTGAAGACGTCATTGAGATACATCGCCACGGGATCGGCATCCGTCATCTCACCCAAGCCAAAGGCCGCGGATGGCGTGGCGGGTGTCAGGATCGCATCCACGCCTTCGGCAAAGACATCTTCGAAGTCTTTCTTGATCAGCGCGCGGACCTTGCGGGCGCGGTTGTAATAGGCGTCATAGAACCCGGCAGAGAGCACGTAAGTGCCAATCATCACGCGGCGTTTGACCTCTGGCCCGAAGCCTTCGGCGCGGGTTTTTTCATACATCTCGGTGATGCCATCGCCCTGGGCCAGGTGCGCGCGATGGCCATAGCGCACGCCATCGAAACGGGCGAGGTTTGAAGAGGCCTCAGCCGGGGCGATCACGTAATACGCGGGCAGGGCGTATTTGGTGTGTTTGAGAGAGATATCGCGGATCTCGGCGCCTGCATCGCGCAGCATCTCTGTGCCCTTTTGCCAAAGCGCCTCGATCTCATCGGGCATGCCGTCCATGCGATATTCTTTTGGAATACCAATCACTTTGCCTTTGATATCCCCGGTCAGCATGGCCTCAAAATTGGGCGCAGGCAGGTCGGCTGACGTGCTGTCCTTGGGGTCGTGGCTGCACATGGCCTCCAGCATGATGGCGGCATCGCGCACATCCTTGGTCATTGGACCCGCCTGATCGAGGGAGGAGGCAAAGGCCACGATGCCCCAGCGGGAGCAGCGCCCATAGGTGGGTTTGATGCCGGTGATGCCGGTGAAGGCCGCGGGCTGACGGATGGAGCCGCCTGTGTCCGTGCCCGTGGCCGCCAGGCAGAGGTCTGCGGCCACAGCACTGGCCGAGCCGCCAGATGACCCACCCGGGGTCAGCGCCGCATCGTCATTGCCGCGCCGCCACGGGTTCACCGCGTTGCCATAGGTGGAGGTTTCATTCGATGAGCCCATCGCGAACTCATCCATGTTGAGCTTGCCCAGCATGATAGCGCCTGCGTCAAAGAGGTTCTGACTGACCGTGCTTTCATATTCGGGTTTGAAGCCGTTGAGGATTGCGCTGGCGGCCTGGGATGGCACGCCTTTGGTGCAAAAAAGATCCTTGATGCCCAAGGGGATGCCGCACAGGCTAGGGGCCTCGTCGCTCCCTTTCAGTCGCGTCTCGGCGGCGCGGGCTTGCTCCATGGCCAGCTCTGGTGTGTGGTGCACAAAGGCGTTGAGCGCCCCCGCTGTTTCAATTGCCTTAAGGCAGCTTTCGGTCAACTCAGAGGCTGTAATCTCACCGGCGCGCAGCTTGTCACGGGCCTCAGAGATGGTCAGGGCGTTGAGATCGGTCATCGCGTTACTCCACCACTTTGGGCACGGCAAAGAAGCCTTCGCGCGCATCGGGGGCGTTTTTCAGGACTTTGCCCTGCTGATCGCCATCGCTCACCACATCGTCGCGGCGTTTGAGGCGCATGGGCGTGACAGATGTCATCGGCTCGACGCCCTCGACATCCACTTCGCCCAGTTGTTCGATGAAGCCCAGGATCGTGTTGAACTCTTCGGCCAGTGCCGGGAGGTCGGCATCGGCCACCTCAATCCGGGCCAGCTTGGCCACGCGGGCGGCGGTGTCTTTGTCGATGGACATGCGTTTGGCTCCTGAACCTTCGATTTCGCTCGTTTAGCCCCGCGCATCGCCGCGCGCAAGCATGTGGCGGCGATAGACCTCAATCATCCAGCCCAGCATGATCGCATTGAGGATATGCCAGGCAAAATGCGTGCCGATCGGGATCTGCGTGCAGAGCTGCTCATCGAGGGATCGCAATGTGATCGAGATCATCAGGATCGCCACACCGATCAAGAGACCACGGGCCGTGCTCGGATGCCTTTTCAGCAAAGCCACGCCGTAGATCGCGATCAAAAGCGCCACGGGCAGGTAGGACGCGGACACACCCAAGAGCGGCACATGCGCGAAAACCGGTGTGAGCAGCGCCGCGAAGGGGAAAAACGCCAGCACCGACAGGCCGGACCAGATGGGCGACAGGCCAAGGTAATCCCGGCTTGCCGCAAAGAGGTAGAGCAGAATGAAAAGCGCAATCGCCCCCACATCCGCCAGCGCCGCCCAGCTTTGCGCATGGGTGTGAAACAGAAAGCTGCCCACGCCGATGCCTGCCAGAATGAACACCAATCCCCAAGCGATGGGCGAGGCGGTCTCGCGCAGCCGGTAGGCCATGAAGGCGGCGACAAAGAGAAAGGCGGCGTTGGTCAGCGCATTGATCGGCTCGGCCCAGTAGCTGGCATCGAGGCGTTCGCAATAGATGTCGATTTGCCGGGTCCACTCCACGCTTTTATCCTTGCGCCATGTTGATACTGTCAGGCTCAAAGATAGGGAGGATGCGATGAAAATCACTTGGCTTGGGCACGGATCGTTTCGGATTGAGATCGGCGAGCAGGTCTTGCTTTTGGATCCGTGGCTGACCGGCAATCCGATGCTGACTGAGGACGCCCACGCGGCGGCGGTGGCGGGCGCGACGCATATTCTGTTGACGCATGCCCATTTTGATCATGTGGCCGATACGCTCGATTTGGCGCGCCGGCTGAATGTGCCCGTGGTGGGGCAGTATGATCTGATGTCTCACTGGGAGGCGCAGGAGGGCATTGCGACGGTGGGCTTCAACAAGGGCGGCACCGTGGATCTGGGCGGTGTGCAGGTGACGATGGTGCATGCGGTGCACTCTTCCAGCTTTGGCGGGGACAGCGGACCCAATGTGCCCGGTACGGAATGCGGCTTCATGATCGCAGGTGAGGGGCATACGATCTACGCCACCGGGGACACGGATGTGATGGCGGATATGAAGATTTTAAACGATCTGCATGCGCCAGATGTGGGCCTTCTGTGTGCCGGTGGGCATTTCACCATGGATATGAAGCGCGCGGCCTACGCGGCGCGCACCTTCTTTGCCTTCAAGACGGTGATCCCCTGCCACTACAAAACCTTCCCTCTGCTGGAGCAATCGGCCCAAGCGCTGATCGACGCTTTGCCCGAGGTGGATGTGATCGAGCCCGAGGTGATGGTCGCGATTGAGATTTAGATGGGGCGCTGCCCTATACCCCGGGATATTTCTGGCCAGAAGAAGCACGCGGTCTGGTGTTTCTTCTGGCTGAAAATATCCCCGCCGGAGGCCTGAAATCGTGTCACCGCCGTTCGGCAAAGAAATCCTTGAGCAGCGTCTCGCAGGCCTCGACGGCCAAGCCGTCATAGACCTCTGGCGCGTGGTGGCATTGCGGATGCTCAAACACGCGCGCACCGTGGAGCACGCCGCCTGATTTGGGATCGGACGCACCAAAGTAAAGCCGCCGGATGCGCGCCCAGGAGATCGCACCGGCGCACATCGGGCAAGGCTCCAGCGTGACGTAGAGATCGTGCTGAGAGAGGCGCTCTGTGCCCAATGCTGCGCAGGCCGCGCGGATGGCCAGTGTTTCTGCATGGGCTGTCGGATCGTGGCGCGCGCGTGTTTCATTGCCTGCGCGGGCGATGATCTTGCCGTCGGCGTTGACCACGACCGCGCCCACGGGCACCTCACCGCGGGCGCCCGCCGCGCGGGCCTCTTCCAGGGCCTGATCCATGAATGATCGAAATTCCATGCGGCTGCATGCAAGTTTCGCGCCGCTTTCGCAAGCGCGGGATATGCGCTAAGCCGCGTGACATGACCAAAGACACCCCAAAAGGCGAGCGCATTGCCAAAGTCATCGCCCGGTCCGGCCGGGCCAGCCGGCGCGAGGCCGAACGCCTGATCGAGGCGGGCAAGGTGACGTTGAATGGCAAGCCGGTGGCGCGCGCCGCCCTCAACGTGATCCCGCAAGACCGCATTGAGGTGGAGGGCGTGGCCCTCAGCGCGCCGGAGCCCGCGCGGCTGTGGCTTTATCATAAGCCCACGGGCCTGGTCACAACCGCGCGCGATGAACAGGGGCGGGCGACGGTGTTTGATAACCTGCCCGAGGATATGCCCCGCGTGATGACCGTGGGGCGGCTTGATCTGAATTCTGAGGGTTTGCTGCTGATGACCAATGACGGGGGCGTCAAGCGCAAGCTGGAATTGCCCGCAACCGGTTGGCTCAGGCGCTACCGCGTGCGCGTCAAAGGACGGCCCGAGGACAAGACATTTGACCCGTTGCGCAAGGGTGTTGTGGTGGACGGTGAGCGGTTTCAGCCGATGACGGTGACGCTGGACCGGCAAACGGGGGCCAATGCCTGGGTCACGGTGGCTTTGCGCGAGGGCAAGAACCGCGAAATCCGACGCGCGATGGAGGCGGTGGGCCTGATGGTCAACCGGCTTATCCGCGTGTCCTATGGGCCGTTTCAGCTGGGACAGTTGAAGCCCGGCGCTGTGGAGGAGGTACGCCCGCGCATCCTGCGCGATCAGCTGGGATTGGAGGCGGGAAAGGACGAGAAACCCGGACGTCCGAAACCGACCCGGCGGCGTAAGCCGAAGGCCGGGCCGCGCGGGTCGAGATAAACTGCGGCGTCTGGCCCTTGGTGCGTGTATGATAGCGCTAACAATGCCGGTTGCATCCGCGTCAGAAATTGCTAAGCAAGCCCCACGTATTGAATGGAGAGCCCCATGAGCCTGATCATCGACATCCACGCCCGTGAAATCCTCGATAGCCGGGGCAACCCCACCGTCGAGGTCGATGTCGTTCTCGAAGATGGCACGATGGGCCGCGCGGCGGTGCCATCTGGTGCCTCAACCGGGGCCCATGAGGCGGTTGAAAAGCGCGATGGCGACAAAACCCGCTACTTGGGCAAGGGCGTGTTGGAGGCCTGCGCCTCAGTGAACGGGGAAATCGCCGACGCGCTCGCGGGTATGGATGCGACGGAACAGGTTTCTGTCGATGAGGCGATGATCGAGGTGGATGGCACGCCCAACAAGGCCCGTCTGGGCGCAAATGCCATCCTGGGCGTGTCGCTTGCCGTGGCCAAGGCGGCGGCGGATTTCACCACGCAGCCCTTGTTCCGCTACGTGGGCGGGACATCGGCGCGCGTGCTGCCGGTGCCGATGATGAACATCATCAATGGCGGCGAACATGCCGACAATCCCATCGACATCCAGGAATTCATGATCATGCCGGTGAGCGCGGACAACATCCGCGACGGCGTGCGCATGGGGGCCGAAGTGTTTCACACGCTGAAAAAAGAGCTGTCGGCGGCGGGTCTGTCGACGGG